>CAZLXK010000007.1:0-28295 GCA_964563305.1 uncultured Treponema sp. | reverse complement strand
AGACAGCAAAAATTATTTTATGGAGGCAGAATATGAATAAAACTGCTTTTGTAAATGGTGAACGGAACAAAGGTTCTGTTCGTGTATGGAGATGCGATAAAAATTACATCCGTGTAATTTTTATCACTCAAGTTGCAATCGCAACTTGTATTTCGTGCCTCCTTGCACGACCGCTAACGCGGTGTTTTTTATGGAGGAAAAATTATGGAAACAACAATTCAGGAACTTTCAAGCGCGGTGAATGTCACTGTGCACAAAAACTATCTTAAAGACGGCGCGTCGTCCTACGCAAAAGTGAAGCGCCGGACCGCCGGAATCAACAATGTGATTGCGAAGATTCTAAAAATGCCGGGCGCATTGGACAAGGCGACCTTGTTCCACAGCGCGATTCTTTTCAAGGACGGAATCTTAGAGGTTCTTAAAAGCGGATACGCAGTTGACTTGTTCGAGCTTGGAACGCTTTACTTGAACACTGTCGGCGACATTTCAGGCGAAAATCCGACTACAGCCGACATTCCGACCGTGTCGCTCAGTTTTACGCCGTCGCAGGAAGCGCTTTTGGAAATGTCAGAAGTGAGTGTTGACACCGCGGTAAAAGAAGACTGCGAGCCGACAGTTTCCACATTTGAAGACCGCTTCACATTCAAAACCGACGGAAGCGCGACAATTGGAAAGCCAGTCCGCCTTACCGGAAAACGCCTTAGAATCGCAGGAGATGATGAAACAGGAATCTTCCTTGCGAAACTTGACGAAAACGGAGCACACTCTAGCGACATGACAACATGGCTTAAGGTTTCAAGAATCGGAACGAACGAGCCTGCAACCTTGGAGTTCTATCTTCCGGACGGAGCGGCGGCAGGCTCAGACTACGCCTTGATTATCCGCACGGCAAGCGGAGCCGGGAAGCGTGTGAACAAAACCGTCCGCGAGACTGTCTGGAGCGGAAAAGTGAAAGTTGTTCCGGAAGCGTGATTTCGATGAACAAGCAACCGCTAAGCTGATGTAAAAAAGTTCTGCCCGCCCGCTGGATGTTGTGATTCAGCGGGCGTTTTTTTTGATTTGCAATAAGAGCAGTTGTTTCATTTGAAACTTTGGGAAATTGCCCACTAAAAAAACATTTCGCACCGACATTCTATGACGTTTTATTGTGATATAATTAATTCTGATTTTATAAAATTGGAGAAAACTCAAATGACCGATTTTGAAAAAGACAAAATGCGCGCTTTGTGCGACGCGAACAGCAAGGCAAATCTTGAGATTACCCCGACTTTCCGCAAGTTCATCAACAAATATACGATTGAAAGTTTCGTGAGTTCCTTCGACAGCAAAAATCCGCCGAAATGCGTCGCGTTCTGGCACGAATACGAGGAAAACGGGATCTTTTCGCAATGGCACAAAACTTCGTTTGAATGCAACGGAAGAAAATATGTCACCGCCGAGCAATACATGATGAGCGAAAAGGCTTTGCTTTTTGAAGATTTTGATTCTTACAAAAAAATTATGCGCGAAGAAAACCCGCAGGAATGCAAGCGGCTTGGAAAACTCGTGAAAAATTTTGATCAAGCGAAATGGAACAAAGTTTTCCGCGAAATCATTTTTACTGGCAACTTTTTGAGAGCGCAGCACGACATTGATTTTCTTGACGCGCTTTTGGAAACCGGCGACGACGTTTTAATCGAGGCAAGCCCGCTTGACGACATTTACGGCGCGGGAATCGAAGCGAAAGACTTGCTTGATTCAAGCGGATTTCTAAAACTTCCGCCGGATAAATGGATTTGCAAAAGAAACGGCAGGCAAGGACAGAACAATCTTGGATTTGCGCTGATGGGAGTAAGGGAATGGTGGAGAGAGGTTTTGGGCTAGAACTGAAGAAATGGGAATAATAGTCTAAAATTCATTTTTTTTGTATATTATAAGAAATAATTTTTTAGGAACGCTTTTTATGAAAGTTATAAGTCTATTTAGCGGTTGTGGCGGATTGGATTTAGGATTTGAAAAAGCTGGATTTGAAATTCCGGTTGCAAATGAATTTGATTCTTCAATTTGGGCAACTTTTAAGGCAAATCATCCAAAAACAGAATTAATTGAAGGCGACATACGAAATATAAAAGAAAGCGATTTTCCTTCTGATGTTGACGGAATAATTGGAGGTCCGCCATGCCAGTCTTGGAGCGAGGCAGGAACTTTAAGAGGAATCAATGACGCTCGCGGAAAACTATTTTTTGACTATATTCGCATTTTACGAGAAGTAAAACCAAAATTCTTTTTGGCAGAAAATGTGTCTGGAATGTTAGCGAACCGCCACAGTGAAGCCGTGAAAAATATTTTGCAAATGTTCAAAGATTCGGGCTATGATGTTTCTTTGACATTGGTAAATGCAAAAGATTATGGTGTTGCCGAAGAACGTAAAAGAGTTTTTTATATTGGATTTAGACAAGATTTGAATATTGATTTCAAATTTCCAATTGGTTCAACGGTAGATGATAATAAAAAACTCACATTAAGGGATGTGATTTGGGATTTAAAAGATTCTGCAGTTCCTGCCGCACCAAAAAATCATCATAATAAACAAGCAATCAATAATAATGAATATTATATTGGCGATTATTCTCCAATCTTTATGTCTCGAAACAGAGTGAAATCTTGGAATGAACAGGCGTACACGGTTCAGGCTTCTGGTCGCCAATGCCAAATTCATCCAAATGCTCCAAAAATGGTAAAAGTTGGAGAAAACAAATGTATATTTGTAAAAGGAAAAGAAAATTTGTATAGAAGAATGTCTGTTCGGGAAGTTGCGAGAGTTCAGGGGTTTCCGGACGATTTTAAATTCATATATGAAAATGTTGATGACGGTTATAAAATGATAGGCAATGCAGTTCCAGTCAATTTGGCTTATGAAATTGGAACGGCTATAAAAAAAGAATTGGAGAAATAATATGAGCGAAGAAAGCAACAATCGCGGGCGAGCATACGAATACATTTGCCTTCGAACTTTAGAATCAGAAATTGGAAAAATTCGAAAGGTTCAAATAGATAAAAACTCATCTTTTGAGGCAGCAGAAAGAACATGGAATTTAATCGAAACTGATTTGCAAAATATTTTAAAATTAAGTGCCATAACCGCTGTAGGAACTATTTTTGAATTTGAACCTTTGATTTTGGAAAATGCCGATGACGTTGTTGAATTGCTTATTCAACCAGATAAAAAGGGTGAAGATGGTGATGTACGAGATATTTTGATTATTCGTAACGGAATAAAATGGGAAATTGGATTAAGCATCAAACATAATCATTTTGCAGTAAAACACAGCCGTTTAAGTCCGTCAATAGATTTTGGAGAAAAATGGTATGGGAAGAAATGTTCTGAAAACTATTGGAAAGTTGTAAAACCAATTTTTGATTTTTTGGAAGATTGCAGAAAAAAGAAAATTGCTTGGCACGATATGAAAGATAAAGATGAAAAAGTTTATCTTCCATTGCTAAAAGCATTTAAAACTGAAATTGAAAGTGCTTATGCAATCGATAAAACAATTCCTAGAAAACTTGTTGAATATTTGCTTGGCAATTACGACTTTTACAAAGTTATTAGCATAGATTCAAAGCAAATGACGCAAATACAAACTTATAACATGCACGGAACTTTAAATAAACCTTCAAAAAAAATTAATCCAAAGAAACTTGTTCCGACTGTTGTTTTGCCAACAAGAATTGTATCTTTTGATTTTAAACCTAATTCTACAAATACAGTTGAATTATATTTAGACGAAGGCTGGCAATTCAGTTTTAGAATTCATAATGCTTCAACAATCGCTGAACCAAGTTTAAAATTTGATATTCAAATAGTCGGAATGCCAACTACGATAATTACGATAAATAGTTTTTGGATAAATTAAGGAGTTTCCCCATTATGTCCACCATCACAATCCAGCAATCCTCCATCACTTCAATTCCCGCGGACGCAATCGTGAACGCTGCGAACGAAGATTTGCTTGAAGGCGGCGGCGTTTGCGGCGCAATTTTTCGCAAAGCAGGAGAAGCCAAACTTCAAGCTGCTTGCAACAAAATCGGCCACTGCGAAACTGGAAGCGCGGTCATCACTCCGGCGTTCGGCTGCAATGCAAAGTTCATAATCCACGCAGTCGGACCGCAATATTTGGACGGAAAGCACGGAGAAGCGGAAGAGCTTTACGGAGCGTACAAAAAGTCGCTTGAGCTTTGCCGCGAGAACGGCATCCATTCTGTCGTGTTTCCGCTAATAAGCGCGGGCATTTTCGGCTATCCGCTTTACGCTGCCTGGACGCAGGCGATTTACGCTTGTAAAAACTTTCTGAACAAAAACAAGGATTACAATCTTGACATCATTTTTGCAGTTCCAGAAAGCGACAAACTGGCGGCGGGCAACAAGATTCTTGCGAAGGAAAGAGCGAATATCAAGATATAAAATCAAGATTTTGTCTTGTCTATAGGACAAAAACATTGTAAAATTGTCTTATTGGCAGGACAAAATGCAAATCACTCGTGATGTCTTAAAAGAAATTATTTTTGATCAGAAAGATATTTTCCTGACCAGAAATTTTGTAAAGCGCGGTTATGTCTTTGAGAAAAATGTGAACTATTGTTTTGCGGGAATCAGGCGCGCGGGAAAATCGTATCTGATTTTTCAAGAGATTCACGAACTGCTTGAAGGCGGCGTTGAAGAAAGCCAGATTGTCTATTTGAATTTTGAGGACGAGCGTCTGCTTGAGTTCAAAACTTCTGATTTGAATCTTATCCTTGAAATTTCACTTGAGATTTCAGGCGCGGAAAAAGAGCCGTTCATTTTTCTTGACGAGATTCAAAATGTTCCAGGCTGGGAAAAATTCGTCCGCCGTCTTGCTGACATGAAATATCACATCACAATAACTGGAAGCAACAGCAAAATGCTCAGCCGCGAGATTGCCACAACTCTTGGCGGAAGATTTATGATTGTGAATGTCTTTCCGTATTCTTTCAGAGAATTTCTTGCCGCGAGAAAAATCTCCGCCGAAAACACAAGCGCAACAAGAAAGCGTTCAGAGATTATCAGAGAATATTCAACTTATGTGAAATTCGGCGCTTTCCCCGAGCTTGTTGAAATAAATTCAAAGCGAGACTTTTTGAACAGCGTTTATCAGACGATCTATCTTGGCGACATTCTAGAAAGGAACAAAGTCTCAAACAGTTTTGCAATCCGCCTAATCATAAAAAAAATCGCCGAGTCGGTTATGACTCCGCTTTCTTTCACAAGGCTTACGAATATTTTAAAAAGCGCGGGAGAGGCAATCGGAAAATCAACCGTGATAAAATATGTTGATTTTGTAAAAGATTCCTTTATGATTTTTCCCGTGCACAACTACGCTTCAAAGCTTGTGGAAAAAGAAACTTCTCCAAAATATTATTTTATTGATACAGGGCTTCTCGCACTTTTTCTGCTTGACGGAGAAACTGCGCAGCTTGAGAATCTTGTTGCGGTTGAACTCTTGCGCCGGTTCGGTCTGGAGAATTTTTTTTACTATTCAAGAAACGCCGAGATCGATTTCTACGTTCCTTCTGAAAACTGCGCAATTCAAGTTTGCTTCGACCTTCATTTTGACGATGCGACTTTTGAGCGCGAGACCAGTGCCTTGGTGAAATTTTCTAAGAATCAGAAAAACACAAACTGCCTTGTGATTACAAACAGCACGGAAGAGAATCTTGAAGTTGAAGGAGCGAAGATTAAAGTTCTTCCGGCTTGGAAGTGGCTTTTGAATGAAAATGGAAAATGATTTTTTTGCCATGCGTTCAGTTGCAAAATCCCGGACTATAACTTAAAATCTTAAAAAGAGGAAACAGGCTTATGTCAGGAATAAGGGAAAAGATTGCGCTTTTGTGCAGGAACTCTGGCGGGAATGCTGGAAGCGATGCGCTTGCAAATGCAGAGGAGCGCGACAAGAAAGTTGTGAGAGTGTCGGTAATCGGAATTGTTGTGAACGTGCTTCTTTCTTTTTTCAAGGCGGCGGTCGGCGTAATCTCAGGCTCAATCGCAATCACGCTCGATGCAGTGAACAATCTTTCTGATGCGCCTGGTTCCGTCATAACAATCATCGGCACAAAGCTTGCGGCAAGGCCTGCCGACAAAAAGCATCCGTTCGGCTACGGCCGCATTGAATATATGAGCGCAATGATAATCTCTGTAATCGTGCTGTATGCGGGAGTCACATCGCTGAAGGAATCCGTTGAAAAGATAATCCATCCTGCAGTGCCTGAATACACTGCTGTATCTCTTGTGATTGTGGCTGCGGGCGTTCTCGCGAAGATTCTTCTCGGAAGATATGTTGAAGGGGCAGGTAGAAAGATGAAACCGCAAGGCGCATCCGGTTTGACATTGTGGTGAGTTTTGACTCAAGTGACCGTCTTGAGACTTACCGCAATGTTATGAAAAAGGTTCAGGAAGCGTATCCGGATTATGCGCTTGAAATCACGATGGACACCGACTTTTCTGAAGATTGAAAAATCCCGAATGACAAAATAAAATCAAGGAGCGAAACTATGTCAACAATTTATGAAATTTCAGTGAAGAACCGGAACGGCGAGGACGTTTCTCTTGCGGCTTTCAAAGGAAAAATTCTTCTGATTGTGAACACAGCGACAGGATGCGGATTCACGCCGCAGTACGAGGGACTTGAAAAGCTTTATCAGAAATATCACGATAAAGGGCTTGAGATTCTTGACTTTCCGTGCAACCAGTTTGGACATCAGGCTCCGGGAACGGACGATGAAATCCACAGTTTCTGTACGGCAAAATATAACACGACGTTCGACCAGTTCAAGAAAATCGACGTGAACGGAGAGAATGAATCTCCGCTCTACGCATTTTTAAAGCAGAGCTCACCTGAAGAATTTATCGAAGGCGCAAAGAACAAGCTCGCTATGGCGGGAATCAAAAACTTGAGCAAGACATGCAAAGAAAAAAAACGACATCAAATGGAACTTCACAAAATTCCTTGTTGACAAAAACGGAAATGTCGTTCTCCGCGTTTCGCCGATAGAAAAGCCCGAGGTTATGGAAGAAAAGATTGTGGAGCTGCTAGGAAAGTGACGCAATCGTAGCCTTTCCTCCCTCAGTCTATGAATTTAAATCTTTTAGTTTTAATCATTGAACTTTTTGCACTCGTCGTTTTGTTTTCGACTACAATCATTTTGCTTCTGAACAAAAATCCGGAAAACATGGTGGACAGTTATCCGCAGGAAATTCAAGATGAATATTACAAAACTCACGCACGGAAAAAGCAGGCGGTTACAAAAGGTGCGATTGTTAGAAAATCAATTTTTCTGATTGTGTGTCTTTTTGTTTTTGCTATGATGTCGCATTTTGCCGGAGCGAAAACGTGTTTCTGGAAATCTTTTTAGTTTCGTTTATTTATGTCGCTTGGATCGGTGCGTTCGACACATTCGTGCTCGACTGGATTTTCTTTCCGCACGTAAAAAAATGGCGGCTTTCTGGAACTGAAAAAATGGACAAGGAGTATTCGCAGAAATGGTTTCACTTAAAAGAAGTTCTTAAAGTTCTTCCGCTCGGGATTGTGTTTGCCGCATTGTGCGCGCTTGTGGCGGTTTTGGTTTTTTAAAGCGCGTGCTATAATTTCCTTATGGATTTTACGCAAACTTACGATTCGTCGCTTGGAAAAATCACGCTTGCAAGCGACGGAGAAAACTTGGTCGGACTTTGGTTTGAGAAAAACAGATTTTTCTGCGAAGGACTTTCGAAAGAAACCGAAGAGAAAAGTCTTCCAGTTTTTGATGATGTGCGGCGCTGGCTCGACATTTATTTTTCTGGCAAAAATCCTGATTTTCTTCCGAAACTTTTTGTACGTAGCTCGGATTTTCGCAGAGAAGTTTGCTGCATTATGCTAAAAATTCCGTATGGCGAAACGTGTACATACGGCGACATTGCAACAAAAATTGCAAAGGAACGCGGAATTAAGGCAATGGCGGCACAAGCGGTTGGTGGTGCGGTCGGACACAATCCAATTTCAATCATTATTCCGTGCCATCGCGTAATGGGCGCAAACGGAAATCTTACTGGCTACGGTGGCGGAATCAAGCGAAAAATCAAGCTGCTTGAACTTGAAAAAGCGGACATAACAGGATTTTTTGTTCCTAAAAAAGGAAATGTGCTATAGTTAGAATATAAACAATATGGCGTTTCCTTCACTTGCGTTCAGGTCGGCAGTTCCAGCCTTCGCTAGTGCTCATCCTCCTCACTTCACTACGTTCGTTGCGGTGGACTAAAGGGCTTCCATTGCCTAACGCATTTTTTTACAAAGATTTTAATAGCTCTTCTGAACTTTTAATCTGTTCGCAAAAACTACTAAAATTCGTTGCGTTCTGCGGAATCGGAAAGCCGAACAAAGTGATTGTTCCGCCAAGTCCAGAAAGTTGATAACTTTTAACATTGTCAGACTTGTGAATTATGTCATTGTCGCTCTTGCGAGTTGTGTCATTGTCGGGCTTGACCCGACAATCTTTCGAAGGGAACACAAATCCGCCGCGAGTTGATTTTAAAATGTGCATATAAGAAATAATCTGATGATAATCCGAACTTTGAACGCAAGTTTCACCGTAGTTTTTATATTTTGCATCAAGAACAAAATCGCTTTTGTAAAAATCAGGAAAAAAACGCAAAGCTGATGATGAATTTTCAAAAACTTTTATTCCGCCTTTGCTTTCCTTGTTTTCCGGATGCGTAAATCCAAGCGGCTTTAGAATCGTCGCAAGATATTCTTCCCAAAGCCACGCGCCGTCGAACAAAAGTCCGTGAATGTGATTCGCGCTCTTTGCAAACGAAACTTTCTTGTGCCGCAGAATCGCGAGGCAAAGTTTTTGAAGATTTTTCCATTCAGTGAAAAACGGATGATTTTCAGTTTTCAAGTTTTTCGAAATGATTTTTCCGCGTGCAAAAAAATTATAGGCGGGCGTAAGCTCAACAATTTGATTCACAAAATCTTTTGTCTCTTTTTGCGAAAGAATTATTTTTCCGATTTCAGTCGTTTTTATCGCTTCGATTGTGTGGCGCACAAGCTCGGTCAGAAAATTGTCAGTTGCGCGATTCCGCTCCGTGTAGGCGACTTTTTCCGCGAACGGAATGTTCTGCCGGATGTGGCGCGGAATGTTGATTGCGCCTCGCACGTTCGCGTCGTTTTTTTCAAAAGTCTGATATTTCTTGAAGATTCCTTGCTTCATTGCGCGGCGCAAATAATACGAAAAAAGCAGGCTCAGGATTTCAAAAGTCCCATCGAGTGAAAAATCAGTCGGAAAGTTCACAAGATTCGGCGCGTAAACTTTGCAAAGCATGTAATGAAGAAAAAAATCATTTTCATTTTCGCCGCTTCCTTGCACAAACCGCGACGTGATTTGCATTTGAACTTCGCTTTCGCCCTCTCCTGTTCCCAAAAATCCCATCAGGTTTCCAGTTTTGATTTTTATGTCTGCAAGTTTTTCCGCATTTCCAGTCATCTCAAAAATTTTTTCGTCGTCGATTTTGCCGAATGAATCTTTGACTTTTGGCGGAAATACAAGAATTTCGTCGTTTTTGGCGCAAAGTTCCGAAAGCGGAAAGTTTGCAATGCGCAGAATAGAATCAAAATGATTTTTGTTGAACTCGTCTGAAAACGAGACATTTTTTCCGCAGTTGTTATCGGTTGTGTGAATGTGGAGCATTTTTATTTGTAAAATCTCACAGTTTCGTTATTAAAATACGTTTTCCAAAAGTTCTGATATAAACCGGCATTATGCGCTCTCCACAGAATCCAAGGTTCTGTACGTTGTGATTGCAGAATAGATTTGCTTTAAATATTCTTGATAATGCTTATTTTCTTTTTCATCAAAATTTGAATGAACAATTTCGCCGTCATTCTTTAAAAGTACAGACTCAGCAGTTTGCATATTTTCAAAGCAAACATCATTGTCTGTGTATGTTATTCTGATTCCATCTTTTTCGCAAAATTCCTTGCGCATATTTTTCTCCTGCTAAAATAATACTATACGATTCCGCCGGTTTCAAGAATTTTCGCCTTCGCCTGAATCTTGCTTTTTATCAGCAGATTCCGAACTTGTTTCAGAATGCCTTTCAATGTTTGTGTCATTATCGGGCTTGCCCCGATAATCTTTTAAATCATACGCATTTTTAAGCGTTTCAATTTTTTTGCCATCGTCGTCATTGTCATGCTGAACTTGATTCAGCATCTCATCAGCAGATTCTGAATTATTGGTGGGTTTCGACAGGTTCAACCACCACATTGTCATACGCTTTTTTAAGCATTTCAAGTTTTGTTTCCGCGTCGTCGTTTCCTCGCAAGTATTCGCGCAAAAGTCCTTCAAGATGATAGTTCCAAAGCGCGTCAAAATCGCCGTTGAGTTCATCTTTTTTAAGCTTCAAGAAATATGACGCGCCGATTTCGTAGCTTGAATTAAGTCCGTCGATTTTAAGAATCGCGTCGTTCAAACTTTTCATACGAGCCAACGCTTCGCTTTGCAAATCTCCAAGCCCAGAAAGCATTGAAACATTTTCCTCCGCCTTGATTTCTCTAAACGCGAAACGCCTGCGGAACGCAAAGTCCATTGTGTCAACGCTGCGGTCGATGTCGTTCATTGTGCCGATGATGTAGACGTTTTCCGGAACGAAAAATCCTTTTTCAAACGAATCGCCGCTTTCAATCAAGTTCTGATATTGCGTCAAGATTCTGCCTTTTTCGCCTCGATAGCCAGGATCAATTGAAAAGAACAGTTCGCCGAAAATCTTGGAAAGCTCGCCGCGGTTGATTTCGTCGATGATGAAGATGAAATTTTTTCGTTCGACTTTCTGGACATTCTGAACTTTCACATTTTGCTTTTGAGATTTGATTTCGTTACATAAAACAAAAACATACGAATCTGATTGCTGTCGAGTTTTTGCATTGTGGACAAGCCGAACATCTTTAACATCCTTCAATGTTATATTCTGCGAAAGAATATCAAATATATCTTTCTTGGAAATAGGTAAATTTTCTTTTTGAATGTGGGGAGCATCTACTAAAATTTTATCATCTAGATTATCAGTTATAGTAAAACTTTTTCCATTAAACAAAGTAAATTTTTGATTTGAAGAAATTGCTGAATCAATAAAATCGTTTATGCGATCTTCGATGCTTTTTTCTTTTCCTAAAGTAGCAACTGACTTCTTGCTGTCAATCAAGTTTTGCAACGCTCTTTTGCAGAATTCCTTGAAAACTCCGTCGCGGCGCTCAAAGCCGACTTGCTTGTCGCCAGTTTTTACCGGACGCAAGCCTTCCACAAAATCCGTGTAGTCGTAGCTCGGATGAAACTGAACCATTTGCGTCTGGAGTTTTTCTTCGTCGCTCAAGTCTGCATAAGATTTGCCGGAAGAAATCAATTCCGCGGCAATGTCCTGCACAAGATGCGTTTTTCCGGTTCCGGGCGCGCCGTTCAAAATCAAGTTGTGCACGTGAAGCAAAGTGTTGGCGAGAGTTGCGGCGAATGGATTTTGTGTGTTGTCGGTTGGCATTGGTTGGGACTCCTCATTAAAATTTGTTTTCTTCCAAGCATTATATGAAATCTCTGGAAATGATTTTTCTTTGATTTCGTTGTTCTTCATTTTTTCTTTAATACCATTTAGAAAATTTACATAATTTTCCCCAATTAAAAAATTATTGTTTTTAGTATCAATATTATATTTTCTTAAATATTTTCGATTTACACTATCCAATGACAAAAATCTTTCTGGAAAAATCCAGAACAGTCCCATTGTCAACGACCATTTTGTTCCACGCTGATTTTCCACAGAATCGAAATGTTTTTTGAAATTTTCTACATCGAAATTATCTTTTATTGCTTCTTCAAATAATGCCCAATTTTCATTAACTTCATTTTTGCTGCTAAGATTTCCCCACCAAGATTTTCTATTATCTATAGTTGGAATTCCAGAAAAATCATTAGGTATATTTGAATTCATATTTAGATTTTCTTTTAAGAATATACAAATCTCATTACGATTTTCAGATTTTAAGCCACGATTAAAAATTCCAAATACAAAGAATGGGTGAACATCTTTTACATAATCATGGAAATAATTTATATATTCCTTTGGAAGTCCGAAAAGTATATTTTTTAGTTCATTGTGATTGTCTTTGTACGCAAGCAGTTTTTGCGCTAATTCTTTATAAAACGGAATCCAGGTGAATTTTCCGACTTTTATGCTTTTCAGAACTCCAGTTTTCTCAAATGCATTCAGAAGTTCATTGCGAATTTTGTATACAATTCCGCCTTTGGTTAATTTCTTTCCAACGCAGCAAATCGGCCAGAATCGATTTTCTCCAGTTTCGCACTCGAAGAGTTCGCATCTTATTTTTTCATAAATTCTTTCACCTGTTTGCCAAATGTTATTGTTGTAAAAGTTTTTAGTCTCGCCAAAACTTTCTGCCAAATTCGTGCAAGTCGTCGCGCCTGCTTCTTTTAAGCAAGCAAATGCTATGAGCGAATTTTCTGTAAAGATTGATTTGTCAGTTACAAGCTCGTTCCATTTTTCCGCCGAGATTTTCGGATCGTACTCTTCTTTTGCCGGCCACCAGTTTTCCTTGTTCTCTTCGTTTTCTTCCATATCGTTTCCTTGCATCCTTATTATAGATTGCTTTGCATTCGCCCGCAATTACGATTTATTTTATCACATAAAAACGACATAGAATGTCGGTGAGCAAGAAAAATTATCCGACAAATTTTTCATCAATTCTACTCTCCGTACAGTTCTTTTACGGTTTCGCAAAGTTCCAAGTACATTTTCATTTCTTTGAGAGGGGCGAGTGCTTTTACGATGCTTTTGTAGTACCACGCCTGAAGTTCCGGAGTTGACTGCTTGTTGAACCGATCAAAGAGCGTGTCGCCAATTTGCTTGTAGTCGTAAAGCTGGGCACGGCAGTTTGAGAACTTGTCAGCACAGCAAACTTGCATTGCCTCAATTGAATCTTGCCCAAGTGCATCTATTGTGTGCTGCTTGCGCTCCTTCCAAGTTTTTGATTTGTCTTCAGATTCTGTCTGCAGAAGGTCCAAAACATTTTTGCCGAATTTCTCCTTGATTTCCTCTGGAGTTGTGTTTGTGTCCTCGAGTGTATCGTGCAAAAGCCCCGCAATCTGCACTTCTACAGAGCAGTCATTGTTCCTTAAAATTTGCCACACTTCCATCGGATGAACAATGTAAGGAAGTCCCGAGCCTTTCCGTTTCTGCCCGATTGTGCCATCCTTGTTTTTCACGCTTCCGTGTTTTTTCATCGCAAACTCAATTGCCTTTACAATCAGCACATTTTCGGATTCATATTTCGACAATTTTTCGCTTCTTAACGTGATAGTTTCCATATGTACGCTCCTAAAGATTGTTAGAACTTAATTTGTGTTCACCAACAACCATGATTTATTTTATCACACAAGAACGATACTGAATGTTCCGCAACTAGCGGTTGCACTGCGAGTTTTCTTCGAAAACTCGCAGTGCAAAAATTATCCCGCAAATTTTTAAAACAAAATCGCCATCATTTTTTGTTGATGTTCCCGAATATCCTGAAAATTCCATTCGTCGCCACTTTTACGCGATTTCCCATTGTCTTTACATTTTTGCATCATAATCATAAATTTTAATGATGCAGTGCTAATCTGATTTATTTTTCTTGATGAATCTAGATAATGATCAAGTTTGCTTTTAGGGCTCCAATTTGAACCTGAACTATTCGCCATTCCGCCAATCATCGCATAATTTCCAAAGCAATTTATTTGTGCTTCTGTTGGAGTGTCTAAATCTTTTAAATTCGCCTGAGGAAAATAATGCTCAAGGCTTCTGCGAGTTCTTGAAAAATAAAAATTATCAAAAATTTTTAATCCAAAATCGCTACAACCTAAAATGTTGTTGAAAAATTCTTTTCGTTCTTTGCTGTTTTCCTTTAATTTTTCACCTTTTAAATTTTCTGCATACAAATTCCAAATTTTAAAATCAAGATAATTGAAAACAAACAATGGAATTCCTTTTGATTTTTCCGTTCCGTCACCATAAATTTTTGAAAAATCCTCGTCTGTTCTTTTTGGCAGTTCCGATTTGTCAAAACTTTTTCCAACAAAGATTTTTTCGTCAAATCTTCCTGGCAACGGCGCATTGATTTCATTGAGCGAATTTTTATCGAGATAAATCGCATAAAAATATCTATCTGCGAGATTTTCTATAAACTCCAAATATTTTTCCTTGTTAGCAAAATCATTTGTCATCAAATAATACAAGCAATAAAAAAGATAATTCTTTCTTTGATGTGCGGTGAATGAAACTTCAAACATAGAAAGCAAATGAACCAACATGTCTTGATTATCTTTATTTTCTGAAAATAAATTTTCTATAAGAAACTTATTTTCATCGTTTGCCTTTTTTAAAATTTGAAGTTCCCACGGATTATTTTCATATGAATCTTCTTCATTTGAATGATGAACAATATAGTTATCCAAAAAGAATCTTGCTTTTAATAGATTGTATGCAAACTTTTTTACGAAATCAGAGTTTATGTTTGCTTTGTCAAATTCCTTTAGCAATTCCTTGTCATCAAGCTTAAAATCATTCGGCAATTCACCTTCTTTTTGTGTCCGCGTGATTTTTAAAACAATTAGCAGAAAATTTGAAAAATCAATTATCGGCTGGAATGAATCAATTTTTTCTTTTTCGACTTTCGGAGAGTCGGTAAAACCATAAGAAATAATTTTGTTTAATGTTCTTTTATCATTATTATTTAATAAATCAGATTTCTCTTCTTGGCTGGATTTTAAATCATCAAATTTTACTAGAATAAAATTATTCAAGTTATTTCCGAAAATCTTTTTACTAAAATTATCCTCAAAATTTCTTTGAACATAAAACGACATATTACTGCACGCTTCCCAAATCGCATTGAAAATTTTTTGTCCGTTTTCATCAAGCTTTTCCATTAACTTTGCTTTTTCAATTTCATGCTTTTCAAGCTGCTCGCCGCGCGAATTCATAATTTCAAAATAATGATTCAAATCCACGTCTTTTGGAACTTGATAATGAATAATATGGACATTGTTCTTAAAATAATCTGCAAATACTTTTCTTTTTTCAGTGGAAACAATACTGTTTATTGCGTCCGTTGCAAATTCAAATCCTGCAATAATTCCATCATCTTTTTCTTCAAGTTTTTTAAGTTCACTGATTTTTTGGCTTTCCGAAAGTTTTTTCAGAGTTTTGTTTGATTTTGAGCGTGCTCTGTACGTTAATGGATTTGAAATTGTTTCGTTCAATGCTCTTAAGATAATAAAAATTGTGGTAAGCCGCTGTTGCCCGTCGATAATTTCAAAAACATTTTCATCTCGTTTATAAGACACAAGCGTTCCAATGTAATACGTTTTCATATTTGACTCAAAAGCATCATACACATCCTGAACCAACATTCTTATTTCATCTTCGCCCCAAGTGTAATTGCGCTGATAAATCGGAATCGAATACGAACATTTTTTGCCGCCTAAAAACAATTCCGCGATGGAAAATTCTTCTAAAGGAAGTTTTGTCTCACTCATTTTTGCTCCAAAAAATTATATTTCTTAAAAAAATAATGATAGTTTGAATAAATTTTATTGTCTTTTTCTTTGCTTTCCAATGGCTCTTTTCTTAAATTGTCCGAAAAAACATCTGAAATTGGCGAAAGTTTGTCTGATAAAACGCTGAACAAATTGCTTGGCGAATCTGAATCCACAATAAGTTTATAAATGTTAAAATCGTTTTTTATATCTGGACGAGATTCTCCCATTATGAAATTTTGGGCAACCAACCAGCTGACATTTTTGTATTGCCCCCGCATTGAATAAGCCCAAATAAATGCGAAAATTACAAATTGCTCTAAATTTTCTGCATCAGTTTTACTCGGATGTGCGGCACAAAATCTGTCAACATAAAGCAAAATTGCAGTGTCAAACATAAATCGCGTTATTCTGTCGCCTTTTCTGCTTTTGTATAAATCAAGCGTTTTTACAATTTCGTTGTCGTTTATAAAGTAGCCTTCGTATTTGTCATTGTTTTGAATATCTGCAAGAATGTCAAAGTAATGCTTGGCATATTCAAAAAAAGGCTTTCCGGCGATTATCGGAGCAGTCAGTTGAAACTGTGCGATTTTTTGAATTCCCGCCACAAACGGAACATATGAATTGTTGATTTGTTCTGCATAGGAAAATGCACTTTTATAAAACTGAGCATAAGGAAAACTGTCTTTTGCTGTTATTCCTTTGAACAGATCGATATTTTTTCCCGTAAGCTCATCGGCGCGATTTCCGTTTATCCATTCTTTAAGATAATACAAATATTGATTGAATAAATTTGCAAGTTTTTTTTGCGGTAAATCTTCCCATATTTTTACAATTGTTTCTGTTTCACTTGCAGAAACATCAGACATTTCGCGAAGATGATATGCTTTCAACAAATCATGCGGATAAAGGCTTTTTCCGCGTGCGTTTTGCGAATCGAAAAACTGAAATGCTTCTGAAATATCATCTGTAATTACAACAATTAGTTCGCAGTTGTTTTTTACATATTCCTGCAAATCATTTGATTCTTTTTGTGTTTCGTTCGTTTGTTTAGTTTTGGAAAAACTTTGCAAGCGTCTTTCCAAGGTTTTATAATTGTTGAACACATTGTGCAAATTGTATTGATTCGTAGCAAGTTCTTGATTCAAAAAAGTTATGTTCTGGCAGTCGAGTGCTTTTAATAGCAATGAAAAAGTTATGATTCTTTGCTGACCATCAACAATATTATAAGAATCATCTTTTGTTTCATGATGAAGAATCAATGTTCCTACTCTGTAAACTTCTTTGATTTCTGATTTTGCCTGCAGAATATCATCAAGCAACTGATTTACATTTTTTGTAGTCCATTTATACGGACGCTGGTATTCCGGGATTTTTAGTTTAATGTCTTTTTTCAACGCTTGGTTGTCTTCAAGCACAGAAATCTTACTTTGCAGAAGTAAATCGCCAATTTTTGTAATTCCTAAAATCAAGTTTTCCATAGTTTATTTTACCATAAATTTTACTACATCATACCATCATAGAATGTTCCGCAACCTGCGGTTGCTACCGAGTTTTCTTCGAAAACTCGCAGTGGCAAGAAAAATTATTCAGTGAATTTTTCAATTCTCTTGTTCCTTTTCGCGACAAAATCAAGTTCCTTTTGCAGAAAATCAAGATATTCCTGCTCGGACTGCGGAAGCGCGCTTTTCGTGAAATTTTCATTGTCTAGCCAAAGATTCACTTTTTCATAGTCATCCGAAACCAAATCGTCCAAAAAGAAAAACTGAACGTAGCCTTTGAAATCAACAAACAAATCAAAGAAATTCTTGTCTTTTTCAAGCGTCGCGGAAAGCGGACTTTGCTCATTTTTATAAAATCTTCTGATGCATTCAAGCGTCAAATCAAATCGGTCGGAAATTTTTTGATTGCACCCGCGCATTTGATTTATTGAATTTTTTCTTGCGGGAAAAATGATTTCGCCGCCGATTGTGTAGGATTTGTGCAAAAAAACTTCCATCATTTTTTCATAATTAGGAACAAGTTTTTTGACTTTTTCACTCATCGGTTTGTAGCGAATATATCGAAAACTCGCAGTGATTGAATCGCTCGAAAAATAAAATTCTTTCCATTTTAGCCGTCCGTTTTCACATTCTTCAAGCTGCATTTTTTCGCCGTTTGGAAGTTTCCGTGAATACAAAATCTTCTGATATTTTTGCAAAGTTTTGCTTCCGGAATCAGGATCGGAACTTGGACTTCCTAAGCCATTGTTGTTTTGCCAAAAATTTTTCCAATAATCCGCACTGTCGGAAGTAAAGTCAAAATGTATGTCGATTTTGTTTTGGTTCATTAAATCACCCGATTTCCCACACAACTGTAACTGTGTCTTGTGCGTCAATGTCGTCTGGCTCGATGTCCAAATCATAGCTTTCATTTTTACTTTCGCACGTCTCAAGGTTTTCTTCCATTAAAATTGGGCGCGATTCAAACTGAACTTCTCCCCAAGAATAATCTATGTTCTGAATTTCTTTAAGCTGAACTCCGGCTGCTTTTGTTAGAACTTCCGCCTTTTCCTTTGCATCTTGAACCGCATTTTCCAAAAGTTCATTTTTTGCTTTTTCTGGATTTTTTACCGTGTAGCTGATTTTGAATTCAGGACAAACAGGCGAATGGCTGAGCGCATACAAGATTTTTCCGAGCAGCTTGTTGTCCGAGTCAAACTCAATTTTCAAAACGTGGCGAAAACTATAGCCTTCAAAACGCTGTTTGTAAACGTCATTTTCCTTGTAGCTTTCGTATTCCGTGTCAATGTTGAACGAAATAGTTTTTAAGTCGGATTTTTCAAAGCCGAAATTTTCAAAAAGATTTTTAAGTTCTTCCGTCATTTCGGCTGAGCGTTTCAAGGTTTTGTCATATTCTTTGCAAGTTCTCTCAAGCGTAATTGTGAGCCGAGTTGTATCAGGATGAACTTTTATTTTTCCTTTTCCTGTGATTCTGATTGTTTTCATCTTTTGCCTCCATAGTTTTGATTTTATCACATAAGAACGACACTGAATGTCGGAGCAAAACTATTTTTTACAATTCAATTTTCCTTAAAAGTTCGTTCAGCAAAGAATCGATTTTTAACGCGTCATTTGATTTTTCATCGTAATAATTGTAAAGAAGATTCAGGTAATAAACTTGTGCAAAAAGATTTTGCTCATCACAAGCTTTTTCGTAACGTTCAAAAATAAGATTCTGAACATCTTGATTTGCTCCGAGCGGAAAGCCAGTTTCTTCTTTGTATGATTGAAATTCCTCGTTTGAAATTTCACCTTGAAATTCTTTTTTTTATACCTTGATATGCAAAATATTTTGGAACATACGCGCATGAAACAACTCGATTTATATAATCTTTTCTAAAATCGCCTTTGCTATTAAAGTAGGAAGCAAATTCTTCAAAGCATTTTGCAACATCGTGTTTATCAAATGAAATTTTCCAAATTTCAAGTGCGTGTTTTACATAAATTTCGTGATTTTTAGCCATTTCTTCTGGAGTTCGAGTTACAGGATTAGTCCAATCGTATGCAAAAAAATTTATTGTAAGACGATCGTGTTCTTTCCACATTTCTTTTGTTTTTAAAGGATCGATTCTTAAAATGTCATCTTCGGGAAGTTCATATTGATAAATATAACGGACAACGCTGTTTTTGTAGCCAAGCGCATTTTCTCTGTTTTTTCGTTTTTCATATTCTTGTTTTAAGATTTGAATGTCTTTTTCTTTTTCGCCAGTTAAATCGTCATCGTACCAAAATTTCCCGATATTTCGGCAGCGGAAATAAAAATTAAACGGACGATTTGGATCAAATTTTGCTCCATGAATCAACGCATAAACAAAAAACGGAACTAGTTCTACTAAAATTCGGGAAGAAATCTTAAAATATTCTGTGTAAAAATCTTGCATATCAATTTTATCAAAATTAAAAACTCTTCCGTCGCTTGTGTCGTGTGATTCAAATCGTTTTTTATCTTCAAACATTTCTTCCTGAACATTTTTAAAATTTGTGTAGCGGTAAAATGCTTTTAGAGAATCTAAAACTTTTTGCTCATCAATTTTTCCTATTGCATTTTGAATCTTTTGTTTTTCTTTATCGTTAAGCGAATTTAAGATTTTCTTTTTTTCGTTTTCATCTAATAAATCTAAAAGCTTTTTTGCAATGTTTAATCCGCGTTCAGAAAATTCTCTTGAATCAAATTCAACATCAAAAAAATCATTACTAACTTTTTCCGTAAAAATATATCGGGCCGCCCAATCAGAATCTACAACAAAAGATTTGTCATCAAAATAATCGTACTCTTTTTTTATTTTGCTAATTTCACCCGGAATTATACTGATTGGAAAATCTGAATCTTTTTTGCCATCTTCGTTATAATAAACCAAAGAAGGGACTGGAATTTTCGGGCTAAACTCTTCGTTTGGAAGCATATCAAAAAGAATAAACGCAGTTTTATCTTTCGGATTGTTGTGTTTTGCGTTTTTTAATAAATCAAGTTTCATAAGTTCAATCAGACGGTCGTCGTTTCCGCTTTCAAAAATTTTGATTTTTTCAACAAACTGAACATAATTCGTTGTAATTCTAAAAAATGTTGAAGCAAAAATTTCTTCAGAAACGGAATCTTTTATTTCGCCAACTTTTTCGTTTAGTTCTTTTTTACTTTTTTCAACATCTTCTTCGCTACAAAAATAAATCATAAAATGATTTTCCATATCGTCATATAGAATTGGATATTCTGTGCGAGCAGAAAATTTGCAGTGCGGGCAAGTAAAATTAAAAATTGAGCCGTCTAAAACTTTTTTTCGCATTTCTGGATTCAGCTGAACATTTACGCAGTTCCAAACTTCAAACGGAAACTGTTTTTTGCAATTCGGGCAAGTTGCTTTAATGATATTATTTAGTGTCATAGATTTTCCTCCATTTTTTATAAGATGAATTTATTTTAATAACATAAAAACGACACTGAGTGTCGGCAAGAAAATTACTTTCGTTTTCTTTCGGTATATTTCTTAATCCAAGCATTATCTTGATAATTTTCAAATTCTGTTATTTTACAGCCAAAACACAAATCGTCTGCTATTTCCAAAACCACATCTTTTAGTTCCAGATTTTCTTTCCATTTGCTTTCGATATTTTTATAGCCTACAATTAAACCAAGAATATTTCCGGCAACTGCACCTGTTGAATCTGAATCGCCGTTATGATTAACTGCTGCTATAATTCCCTTTGAAAAATTATTTTGATATTTCAAGGCACAATAAATGGCAATTGCAAGTGTTTCTTCTGCAACCCAGCCTTCGCCAAGTTTGTGGATATTTTCCAAGTCGCTGTCATTATTTTCTGAAAGCTCAACTGCCAAGTTGATAATCGAAACAAGTTCTTCAATGTGCTTGTCATTTTTAAAAAGATTTAAAACTGTTTTTTCCGCTTCTAAAACAATTTCTTTTAAGGCAAGATTTTTTTGATTCGTAAGCAGACGATTTATAATGTGAACAAGAATCGCCGCACTCATAAATCCAAGTGAATGTCCATGCGTGATTGCGGCAATTTCTGCACCTTCCATATCAAGTTCTTCTATTGTAATGTCTCTGTTTTTGCCTGGCTGATACGCCAACGCAAGAGGAGCAACTCGCATAATTCCGCCACAACCTTTGCTATCGTTTATTGGAGTTTTTATTGTTCCGTAATTTTTAGTTTTGCGGTATTGTTGTAAGGCAGAAAGACAAGTCATTCCGGGAGCACGACAAGCAAACAATTCTTTTACGTTTAAAAGCCAGCTTCTACCATTAAGTTTTGATTTTTGCACGCTTTCAAAAGTTTCTGTCTGCGTTGTAATCCAATCATCGTATGCTTTTGCAACATATTCAGTCGTTTTTCCATAAATGCCTCTAAGATGTGCCCGCGTTTGACCAACAAGAATTCCGTTTGCCGTAAAAAGCGACATCTGAGTGTCATCGGAAACAAGTGCATTGCAACTTTTTGAATCAAATTTGTATTTTGTAATTCCGTCTTTTCCGAACTGCAAAAAGATTTTATCTTCTGAAAGAAATTCCACAGGAAAACCAAGTGCATCGCCTGAAGCACCGCCGATTAAGCAGCCACGAATTTTATCAAGATACTTTTCTAAGTTTTCAATAGATAAATCATCCATATTAATTTTCCTTTTTTACCAATGAAAAAACTTTTTTACAGAACGAAAGCAATTTTGCAGTTTCTGGTTTTTCTGCATTTTTTTCTAGACACCAAAGCGTTACTTCCGATTCCGCAAGACAGTTTTGTACCGTTATCGCCTATACAAATCATGCACGGCTGCTCTGTGATTGTAAAATTTAACATTTATTTTGTCTCCTTTTATAATATTTCATAAATTATAGCACAGACTAAACGACACTGAGTGTCAGCGTGAAATGTTTTTTTCAAAATCATACTCAAAAAGCATATTTTTACATTCAAATAAAATTTTTGAAATAAGTCTTAGTTCGATTTATATTATTAATAGAAAGTGCCATTTTTTGAATTTAGTTCATAATGACGCATAAACGGAGGCAATATGAAAAAATCCTATATTTTACAAACATTCATTCTGATTTTTCTTGCATTCACTTCTTGCAAAGGTTGCGCGTCTTCTTCTTCGGATTTTAATGCACAAACAAATTCAAAATCGGATTATAATTATAATATGAAAGAAATAAACATTACTTACGACGGAAAATCAATTTACGGCAGACTTTATATTCCGGACGAAAAGCAAAATCCTCCGATTGTAATTTTGTCGCACGGATTTGGCGGAAATTTAAGCTACACGGAAGATTACGCAAAGTCGTTTGCTCAAAGCGGATTTGCATCTTTTGCGTTTGATTTTTGCGGCGGCGGTTACGGAAGCAAAAGCAGCGGAAAAATGACAGAAATGTCGGTTCTAACAGAAGCGGCGGACTTAAGTGCAGTTTTAGATTATTTTAAAAACTACAGCGGAAAAGAAAAAATCGACAATACAAGAATCTTTTTGTTTGGCGAAAGTCAAGGCGGATTTGTTTCAACTTATGTTGCTGCAAATCGGCAAAACGATATTGCGGGATTAATTGCGTTTTATCCGGCGTACGTTTTACAAGATGACAGCAAGTCTCGTAATCCAAATCCTCAAAGCGGAAGTGAAACGCAGAACATTATGGGAATGACAGTTGGAAAAATCTACGATGTTGACGCGCAAAGTTTTGACATTTACGATGTTATGAAAAACTTTTCAAAAAAAGTCTTGATTGTTCACGGAACGGCGGATTCAATTGTTCCACTTTCATATTCAGAGCGGGCAGAAAAAACTTTCCCTAACGCAAAACTTATAACGATTAAAGGCGCAAATCACGGATTTTACGGAAGCACAAAAGAAAACGCAACAAATTATGCGCTAGACTTTTTGGAGGAAGTTATGAATCAAAAATCTGAAACAAACGCACAAAACGCAGAACTAAAAATGAAAATCGGCGAAACAGAAGTTCAAGTTGCTTGGGAAAATAACGAGTCGGTTGAAGCATTAAAAAATCTTGCCTCAGAAAATCCTCTAAAAATCCAGATGTCAATGTACGGCGGATTTGAACAAGTCGGCAGAATCGGAAAAAGCCTTCCTCGAAATGACAAGCAAACTACAACAAGTGCAGGCGACATCGTTTTGTATTCAGGAAATCAAATTGTAGTTTTCTACGGCTCAAACTCTTGGAGCTACACAAAACTTGGAAAAATCACAGACAAAACCGTAAGCGAAATGAAAAATCTTCTTTCAAATGGCGATGTTGAAATTACAATTTGGGCGGAATAACTTTTGAGGCTTGATTAAAATATAAAATTTTGTTATTTTTATACATCTTTCAGTTTTATGTTTTGAATTAAAAAGTTAAAAAAGTATTTATTAAATGAAAAAAGTTTTATTAATTACCGATAAATTTATTTTTGTCGGGAATTTCTCGCTAAAAAAACATCTTATTGGAAATTTTATTCCTTTTTCGTCAAAAATTGATTTTTATTTAAACTTTTCATCAAATTATTCCTTCATTGCAATTTTTTGTACTAAAGATTCTGACCATAATTTTACTTTGTTAAAGCGAAAACTATTTGAAATATCTTTTTGTCCAATCATCGACTTAAATCTTTTGTTTAAAAATGATGACTTTTCTTTATTTAAAAATCCAAGTCTTAAAATCGAAAATCTAAATAAAATCTTTTCCAATCAAAAAACAATCCGCGAATCTTTCAAAAATCAAATCAAAAAATCAAAAACATCAGTTTACAAATCATTTTTTATCGACATAAATTTTCATCAAAAAGAATTTTTATTTAAAGTAAAACGTGCTTGCGACACAGACGGAATTATTTTGTTACTAGGAAAAAGTGGCAGCGGAAAAAATTATACTGCAAATTTAATTCACAAAAATAGCAAACGTCGAGATTCGTGTTTTATAAATCAAAATTTGGCTGAATTAAATCCTATGCTGATTGAATCGAAATTGTTTGGAACAACAAGAGCGGCTTACACTGACGCGATTGAAGGCAAAGGTTTGTTTGAAGAAATTGGCAATGGTTCTTTGTGTCTTGATGAAGTTCACGAAACGTCTTTAGATGTTCAGTCAAAAATTTATGATATTTTGGACACGGCAAGATATTCGCGAATGGGAAACAATATTAAAAGAGAATTTGGTGGCAGACTTATTTTTACAACAAATGCTGATTTGAAATTTTTGGTTCAAGACGGAAAGTTTAAAGAACCTTTGTATTACAGAATAAAAGTTTTTGTAATAAAAGTTCCAAGTTTGAGTGAACACATACAAGATATAAATCCGCTGGCATTAAAATTTGCAAACGAAAAAAATAAAACTTTAACTTGCGGAGCGTTAAGTTTGTTGCACAATTATATTTGGCCAGGAAATATTCGAGAATTAAAAAATGTAATTTATTCTGCTTGCGATTTATGCAATTCATTTTCTGTAGATGAAAGATTTATAAAATTTGATGTTTAAGTTTCTGATTTTCCAAAATTCTCTGACTTGACTTGTTAAATGAAAATAATACAGAATAGATTAAAGGGCGTTTTTTTTACTAAAATTTTTTAAACTTCATCAAAAATCATCAAAAATTAATCAAAAAAAGTATTATGAAACTTGAAATCAGAGAATTAGAAAAAAAAGATTATAAAAAAGCTGCAGTTTTTGCTGGAATTGGGATGCACTTTGAAAAGTATTTTGAAAATAAAATTTTTTTGAAAGAATATAGTAAATGTTTTTTATATGAAGTGCTTAATCGTGCAACTCAAGTTATTGCAGCATATTACGGAAATGAACTTGCTGGCGTTTTGATTGCAGATATAAAAGGTAAAGAAAAAAAATTTAGTACATTTTGGACACGCTTTTATTTTAAGATATTTCATTTTGTTCAAGATATTATTGCTCCAGGAATTGAAGATACTTATTTAAAAACAAATGAAGAATTATTTGCAGAATACAAAAAGAAACTTGAAAGTTCTAATGAAAAAATTGACGGTGAATTGATGTTTTTTTCTGTAAATCCGAAAATTTGCGGAAAAGGAATTGGCTCTGCACTTCTTTTAGAATTTGAAAAACGAGAAAAAGGAAAAAGAATATTTCTTTACACAGACGATGCTTGTTCATATCATTTTTATGAAAAACGCGGATTTAGGCGTGAATGTGAGCGTACAATGACTTTTGACAGCCTTGGGAAAAAATCAGAATTGAAATGTTTTTTATACAGCAAGGTTTTGTAAAAACTAAATGTTGGCTTTCTTAAATTTTAGTTTTTCCGATTAAATTTTCTTGAGTTAAAATTTTAAGTGAGTTTTGATTTATAATTTCAGTCATTTTTTCAAGATTAAATCCCAAAATTTTTGCAAGATCTTTATAAATGCGTTTTATTAAAAAAACAGAATTGTCTTTTCCGCCAAGCCAAATTTCAGAATCAGGGTTATCGGTTTCGGCAAGAATTAAATTAAGTGGCGTTTTTGCCAAAAGTTTTTGAATATATTTTGAGCGGTTTGTTTGACAACCAAAAGTTTGCATATAATTTCGGCGTAAAAATTCATCAAAAATATCTTCTGGACCATCAAACCAATGAATTATAGGTTTTGCATTTTTATAATCTTCCAAAATTCTACAAATTTTTTCTTCTGCATCTTTTGTGTGAATAACGCAATATTTTTTTTCTTGATCGCAATGTTCGAGAAAAAATCTAAAAACTTTTTCTTGTGCAAGTAGCGAAACATCTTTATGCCAACAAAAATCCATTCCAATTTCACCAATTATTTTAGAATTTTGCAAAATTTTTGAATATGATGAAATATTTTCTAGTTCTTTTTCTGCATTTGACGGATGAATTCCAAAAGTAGGAATTATTTTTGCTTTAGATTTTGCTTTTTCTAAAGAATTTTTAAGTTTTAAATTTTTTTCATAAGAATTTTTGTCCATAGAAGCAGCAACAAGAATTCCATCAAAATTTAAAAGTTGATTTTTAAGTTCAAGTGGATTTTTATAAGAATCAAGATGTGTATGAAAATCAATAAATTGCATTTAGTTTCGTTTTAAAATCATAATTGTAAGATCGTCATTTATTTTTTTGCCACGAAAATTATTAATGTCAGCAATAATTTTGTCTGCTTGTTCACTTGCTGAATCATTAATGTGATTTTTAAAACTTTGAATAAGACGTTCTGTGCCAAATTCTTCGCCTTTTTCGTTTACACATTCTGTAAGTCCGTCAGTAAATAAAAATAATTCGTCGCCACTTTGCATTTTTAAATGCTGAGAAATGTAGAGAGTTGGAAAATCAGAAATTCCGATTGCGCCAACAGCGTTTTGATCTTTTTTGAGATATTCAAAAGTTCCATCTTTTTTGTGATAAATAATCGGTTCTGGCTGACCAGCATTTACAAGTTCAAGATCGTCATTGCTGATTTTTATAAGAATTCCAGTTAAATAATTTTGAACTTCGCCTTTTTCTTCAATAAACTGTTTATTGATTTTGTCAACAGTTTCCCAAAGTTCTTCTTTGCCATTTGAATCGATGTTGTCATAAAACTGTTGCTCGATTGTGTTTTTTGCGAGCATTGTCAAAAGTCCACTTGAAATTCCGTGACCTGAAATATCAAAAAGTCCAACTCCGTTTAGCGTGTGATCGTTGTCGAAAACGCAATATAAATCGCCGGTAACGCCAATCATAGGAACATTTTTTGTGCCAACCGACCAACCTTTATAAGATTGTGGTTGTTTTGCTAAAAAAGCATTTTGAATTAAAGCGGCATTTTTTATTTCTTCAGAAAGAATATTTTTTTGATCTTCTAAATCTTTTTCAGTTTTATCAATTCGGTGACGCAAGAAAATTCCAAATAAAGTTTCACTAAAATATAAAAGTGGAATTCTAATTCTAAATGCTGAACCAATATCATAAGTATATTTGTAAAGCGGAGTCCAAAGGAAAACAACGTAAATTAAAAAAATAATTCCGTTTAAAGTTAAATAATTGAAAAAATCAAAAAGATAAACTGAAAGAAATGGAATAATTAAAAGCCAAACTAAACCGAATCCGCCAGAGCCACCGTTTTTCATATAAAACAGTTGCATAAAAATCAAAAACGCTTTAATAACGAAATTAAAAAGCCAAAGTTTTTTTGTTAGAACAGTGAATAAAAAGACAAAAAGGAAAACTATAGAATAACAAATACAAAAAATCATTTGTTCAAAATTTCTAGCTTTTAAGCAAATTAAAGTCATTAAAATGCCAAGTAAAACTACGCAGCCAGAAATAAAAACAGACAAAGCATAAGTTCTGTCATAAATTTTTTGATCTTTTGGCGTTCCTTTTTTCACTTTCATAATACAAAATTATACAACTAGAAAATTCTTTTTTCAATTTAATTTTAGGTTTAAGATTTAATATCGTTCCGTAAATAAAAAACTTGTCATAAACAGATTCTGAATAAAGTTCAGTATGACAGCCGTTAGAAAATTCTAAGCAGAAAAAATGCATCTTTTTACAGAAGTTCGCGAAACGCCAACGAATTTTGAAATGTGATTTATGCTCATTCCCCATTTGTGCATTGTTTGAATTTGAAATTCAAGTCCGTCTAAAAGATGTTTTTTATTAGGCGAACCTTTTGGGCGACCAAGTTTTATGTTTTGTGCTTTTTTTAGAGCAAGAGCTTCTTTTGTTCGTTGACTGATTAAATTTCGCTCAATTTCCGCAGAAAGTCCAAATGCAAACGCAAGAACTTTTGATTGAATGTCATCGCCAAGTTTATAATTATCTTTTACAGTCCAAACACGAGCATTTTTTTGCATAATCAAATTTAAAATCGACATTATCATAAAAAGTGAACGCCCAAGACGCGAAAGTTCGGAGCAAATTATTAAATCGTTTTCTTTGATTTTTGAAAGAAGCGTGCCAAGTTCTCGCTTTTCTGGCGTTAAAGTTCCGCTGATTGTTTCTTCAATCCATTCATCAATTTGAAGTTTATTTTTTTCGCAAAATTTTGTGATTTCAAAACGCTGATTTTCTACAGTTTGTTTGTCGGTTGAAACGCGAATGTAGCCGTAAGTCATAAGTTAAAGATAATTAAGGCATCAAATAAAAGTCTAGTGATTTTTTTGTGGATTTTAGGTTTGCGAACTGGCGGTT
>CAZLXK010000006.1:2351-30298 GCA_964563305.1 uncultured Treponema sp. | reverse complement strand
AAAAAAGGCAAGGAATGTATGTTTCTTGTATTGAAGAAATTGCGTATACAAACGGTTGGATTTCAAAAGATCAACTTTTAAAACTTGCCGCAGAATACAAAACTTCTTATGGTGAATATTTAAAATTTATTGCGGAGAATTTTTAATGTCTTTTACATTTACAAAATGCCCAATCGAAGGTTTGTGGGAAATTCAGCCAAAATTGTTTGGTGACAATCGTGGATATTTTGCTGAAACTTACAGCGAAAAAGATTTTTTTGAAGCAGGATTAAAAATGAAATTTGTGCAAGACAATCAAAGTGCAAGTAAAGGCGGAGTTTTGCGCGGACTTCATTTTCAAACTTTGCATCCTCAAGGAAAATTGGTTCGTGCTCTTCAAGGAAAGGTTTTTGATCTTGCAGTTGATTTAAGAAATTCGTCAGCGACATTTGGAAAATATTACGGCGTTGTTTTGGACAGCGAAAAGCAAAATATGTTTTATATTCCAGAAGGTTTTGCTCACGGATTTTATGTAATTTCTGATTTTGCAGTTTTTACGTATAAATGCACAGATTTTTATCATCCAGAAGATGAAGGCGGAATTATGTGGAACGATAAAACTGTAAATATTGATTGGAATTCTGTAATTCCAAATAATGCACAACCTTTACTTAGCGAAAAAGATAAAATTCATCCTTCATTTGATTTTAATAAAAAATATTTTGACATTAACGGAAAATGGCAAGGCGAGGTGGCTTCTAAATGATTTGGCTTATTGGTTCAAAAGGAATGCTTGGTCAAGAACTTGCAAATCAGTTAAAAGATGCAAATATAAATTTTGTAGCAACTGGTCCAGAACTTGATATTACGGATTTTAATGCACTTGCTGAGTTTACACAAAAATCAAATCCTAATCCAAAAGATAATCGCATAGAATTTATTGTAAACTGTGCGGCTTACACTGCGGTTGACAATGCTGAAGACGAAGGCGAAAAAGAAAAAGCGTTTTTAGTTAACGAAAAAGGTGCTGAAAACTTAGCAAAAATTGCTCGCGTAATTTCTGCAACTTTAATTCATATAAGCACAGATTATGTTTTTGACGGAACTGCAACTTCGCCTTTAACCGAAGATTCTCCAAAATCACCGCTTGGAGTTTACGGAATGAGCAAAAGTGCCGGCGAAGATAAAATTTCAAATTATATGGCACGTTATTACATTCTTAGAACTTCTTGGCTTTACGGTTGGTACGGAAAAAATTTTGTTTACACAATGGCAAAATTAATGTCATCAAAAGAAAGCATTAAAGTTGTTTCAGATCAAAAAGGCTCGCCTACAAATTGCGAAACTTTAGCAAAAGTTATTGTGATGTTAATTCAATCAGAACAAAAAAATAATTTAATTCCTTATGGAATTTTTAACGTTACTGATTCTGGCGAAACGACTTGGTTTGAATTTGCACTTACAATTCAAAAGTTGCTAAAAAAATACGGACGCTTGGAAAAAAATTCAAATTGTGTCGTAAATCCTTGTACAAGTTCAGAATATCCAACAAAAGCAAAAAGACCATCTTACAGCGTTTTAGATAAAACTAAAATTCAAAAAACTCTAAAAATCAAATTGCCTTCTTGGAAAAAATCTTTGGAAGAATTTATAAAATCAAAAAACTTTGAGGTAAGGTAAAATGTCAAATCGAAAATTAAAAAATGTTCTTGTAACTGGCGGTTCGGGATTTATTGGCTCAAATTTCATTCATTATATGTTTGGAAAATCAACAAGTGACGAAGATGCTTTTGAAGATGCAAATTTTGAAGGCAAAATTATTAATGTTGATTGTCTTACTTACGCCGGAAACGCTGAAAGTCTTAGCGATATTGAAAATGAATTTGGTGGCAAGCGATATTTTTTTGAAAAAGTGAACATTTGTGATCGCAAAGAAATTGAGCGAATTTTTGAACAATATGATATTGATACAGTTGTAAATTTTGCTGCGGAAAGTCACGTTGACCGTTCAATTTTGGGTCCAGAAGCGTTTGTAAAAACTAATATTGAAGGAACTTACGTTTTGCTCGATGTTGCAAGAAAGTATTGGAATGTGAGTCTTGATAATTTGCGTGATGACGTTTTGTTTCATCACATTTCAACTGACGAAGTTTACGGTTCGCTTGGCGAAACTGGATATTTTACTGAAAAAACGCCTTACGATCCTCGTTCACCTTATTCAGCAAGTAAAGCTTCGAGTGATCATTTAGTTATGGCGTATTTTCACACTTACGGCTTGCCAATCACACTTTCAAATTGCACAAATAATTACGGTCCGTTTCAGTTTCCAGAAAAATTAATTCCGCTGATGATTTTGAATATAAAAACTCAAAAACCGCTTCCAGTTTACGGAAAAGGCGACAATATTCGCGATTGGATTTACGTTGAAGATCACAACCGAGCAGTTTGGCAAATCTTAAAAAACGGAAAGTCTGGCGAAAAATATAATATTGGTGGCGAAAACGAATGGCAAAACATAAAGCTTTTAAATAAATTGATTGAACTTACGGCGAAAGAATTAAAAATTCCGCAAGAGCAAGTAGAAAAAACAATCACTTATGTAAAAGACCGACCTGGACACGACAAACGTTACGCAATCGATTGTTCAAAAATCAAAAAAGAACTTGGCTGGCAGCGAAAAATGACTTTTGAAGAAGGACTTTTGCTAACTGTAAAATGGAATCTTTCTCACACGGATTGGATAAATCACATTCTCTCTGGCGAATATAAAAATTGGGTCGAAAAAAATTATTCTAAACGCTAAAAATCAACACATAAATCAATATAAATCGAGGAAAAAGATGAAAAAAATTATCAGTGGAAAAGTTCGTGAAGTTTATGATCTTGAAGACGGACGAATGATTATTGTAACAACAGACAGAATTTCTGCATTTGACGTAATTTTGCCAACGACAATTCCAGATAAGGGAAAAGTTTTAAACGCACTTTCAAATTTTTGGTTTAATTACACAAAAGATATTGTAAAAAATCATATGATTTCTTCTGATTTAAAAGATATGCCAAAAGAGTTTCAAAATCCAGAATACGAAGGTCGCACAATTCTTGTAAAAAAATTAAAAATGATTCCTTACGAAGTTATTGTTCGAGGTTATATGTTTGGTTCAATGTACGAAGCGTATAAAAAAGGCGAAGAGTTTTTAGGTCACAAATTTGAAAAAGAATATGAGCAAGCAGAAAAACTTTCCGAGCCAATCGTAACTCCTTCAACAAAGGCAAAAGAAGGTCACGATATAAATGTAACTTTTGATTATATGAAAAATGATTTGGGCGAAGAACTTGCAACTAAAATTCAAAACGCTGCTCTTGCAATTTACAAAAAATGTTATGATCACGCTTACAAAAACGGAATTATAATTGCTGACACAAAATTTGAATTTGGTTTAGACGAAAATGGCGATTTAGTTTTGGGCGATGAAGTTTTAACTCCAGATTCAAGCCGATTTTGGAATCTTGAAACGTATAAAGTTGGCACAAGTCCGGCAAGTTACGACAAACAATTTGTCCGTGATTGGTTAAAACAAAATAATCTTGCAGGAAATCCAAATATAAAATCTATTCCGCAAGAAATTGTAGAAAAAACAAGTGAACTTTACCGCGAATGTCAAAAAAGAATTTGCGGAAATTGAAAAAATTGCTAAAATTTCGAAAAATAAAACTAACTTGCACGAACAAAACTAATTTGCAAAAAAATCAGGAGAAATTTATGAAAAAAATTGCAAAAATTATAATTGAAGGCACAATCCAAAAAGAAAATGCAACTTATAATCAAAAATGGCTTTTAGAAACCATAAAAAATTTAACTGAACGCAAAGATTTTGCGGGAATTTTTCTTTACATAAATTCTCCAGGTGGCGGAGTTTATGAATCTGATGAAGTTTATGAAGCACTTTTAAAATATAAGGAAAAAACTCAAAAAAAAGTTTACGCTTATCTTTCGAGCGTTGCGGCAAGTGGCGGATATTACATTGCTTGTGCGGCGGATAAAATTATTGCTAACCGAAATTGTCTTACAGGTTCTATTGGCGTAATTGCGGCACAGTTTCTTGATGTTTCAAAACTTTTGAAAAAATATGAAATTCGTGCGTCGATTATTCATTCTGGAAAAAACAAAGCGATGGGAAGTCCAATCGAACCTTATACGCAAGAGCAAATTAAAATTATGCAAACTGTTTCTGATGAATGTTACGATCAGTTTACAAAAATTGTTGCAAAAAGCCGAAATCTTGCACTTGAAGAAGTAAAATCTTTAGCGGACGGAAGAGTTTATACTGCTCGCCAAGCATTAGACAACGGGTTGGTTGATGAAGTTTTAAGTTTTGATGACGCTGTAAAAAGTTTTTGCCGAAATGTTTTAAATGATGAAGAATCCGAACCGAATATTAAAGAGTTTAAACCTAAGGAAAAGCGAAATCTTGTAAAAATGCTAACAGGAACTTCTTCTAAATTGGGAAAATCCGAAGAATTAAGCGAAATTTTGCAGACGCTTGGTTTGCAAACAAAACTTCCATTTCCTGCGTATTATTGTGAATTTTGTGCAAATAAATAATTTTTGATTGATTTTTATTTGGAGCAAGAATCGTTTATTTTTCCGCCATAAATGCTGAAATTAAATTGTAAGCAACTGAACCTTTGAATGGAAGTGGCGGAAGTGAATCTTTTTTAAACCAAGCAGCGTCGTCAAGTTCTTCTTCTTGAACTTTTATCTTTCCGCTCAAATATTCTGCTCTAAAAGCAAGCATAAGCTGATCTGGAAAAGGCCAAGATTGGCTTCCAATGTATCTTACGTTTTGAATTTGAATGCCTGTTTCTTCCATAACTTCGCGTTCAACACATTGTTCAGCACTTTCGCCCGCTTCAACAAATCCTGCCACGCAAGAATAAACATCTTTTGTTCGATTTTTATTTTTTACAAGTAAAACTTCGTCGCCTTTAGAAACTAAAACAATAATTGCCGGCTCTAAACGCGGAAAAAGTTGCTTTCCGCAAATTGCACATTTTTTTGCAGTAAAGAAATTATCGTCAATTAATTTTCCGCCACAAGATGGACAAAATCTGTAATTTGCTCTAAGTTCAAGAAGCGAATGTGCTCGGCAAGCTAAAGAACTAATTTTTGAAGGAATAAAATTGTCTTTTTCGTTTTGAGTTTTGCTGTCCCACATAAACTGACGCAACGAAATTAAGAAAAAATTGCTTGGCAAACTTGCATCTTTTTCCAAAAAAAACGCTGTGTAATCAAGTTGAGTTTCGCTGAACCAATCAGAAACAATTTGATTTTCTAAAAATTTATTTAAATCGTCTGCACTTGGAAGATTTTTAATATCAAAAGTTTCGTTTTCGTCTTTGTTGCAAAGTAAAATTTGGTTTCCCATAAAAACAAAATGGAATTTGCAAAAATTTTCTTTAGGATTGCTGATAATTGACATATTTTTATTATATGCGAGTATTTCTAAAATGCAAAAAAAATTTGAATTGAAGATAAAAAAAATGCTTCTTAAATAAAAAATGGCGACAAGGAACTTGCAACGAAGTTTCGAGCAGGTCGCCGTAAAGCACAGAAAACCTTGAGAATTTGCAGAGTAAATTCTTGTCATCGACAGGAGGTCGACATGGCTTCCGCACTCGCTTCGTTCGTTTGTGCAGATGTTTTTATTAAGGCAAATCTCGCTTCCGTAGATTTTTTTTAACAAGATTGTTTTGCAGAGGAACTTTTTGGCGACAAAAGAATTTAAGCACAATATTTGCGGATAAACTTGCGATTTTTAAATTCTTAAGAGAAAAGCTTTTTTTTGCTTGCGGTGAAATTTTTTTCTTAAAATCTATCTTCAAATCAAAATCAAAACAAATTCAAATCATTTTTAACACGCTAAAAATATGCTCCAAATAAAACATTGAAAATTTATAAATGATATGTTAAGTTTTAGTGCATGAAAGTTGCAATTTTTTTAGGTTCAAAATCTGATTGTGAAGTCATGAAAAAAGCTGCCGAAGTTTTAAAAGAATTCGGTGTTGATTACAAATCTTACATTATTTCTGCTCATCGTGCAGGCGATTTGCTTGTAAAAACAATCCACAAAGTTGAAGAAGAAGGTGCAAAAGTTATTATTGCTGGAGCCGGTTTAAGTGCCGCTCTTCCTGGCGTAATTGCGAGCCGAACTGTGCTTCCTGTGATTGGAGTTCCGCTTGAATGTATAACGCCTGGAAAATCGAACGGACTTGCGGGGCTTGATGCTTTACTTTCGATTGTTCAAATGCCACCTCAAATTCCGGTTGCTACGGTTGGAATAAATAGTGCAAAAAATGCCGCTTATTTGGCTCTTGAAATTTTGGCTGTGAGCGACGCTGATTTAAAAAATAAAATCTTGGATTTTAGAGCGAAGTTGACTTCTCAGGCAGAAGAATCTTGCGGTAACGGAGATGTTCTTTAACTTGTTGGCGGAGATTGACGGTTCGTGGTGAAGTCTCGCGGTTTGCGTCGAGTGCTGGCACTTCGCTGACGAAAGTTCGCAGTTTACGGCGAGAACTGGCGGTTTCTCGCGAGAAAACTGGCAGTTGCTTGCGAGAGCTGACGGTTCCGCGAGAAAACTCGCAGTTGCTTGCGAAAACTGGCAGTCTACTAGAAAAACTGTCAGTCATCACAGAAAATCAGCAAATCAAAAATCAGCGAATCAAAAAATCAAAATCAAAAATCACTTAAAAATGCTAAAAAATTAGAAAAACTTAAACTTTTAAGGAGAAATTAAAATGGCTACAATCAATTATAAAGAAGCGGGCGTTGATGTAAACGAAGGTTATAAAGCAGTTGACAAATATAAAAAGCAAAGCGAACGTGCTCGAATTCCAGGTCAACTTACAGAACTTGGTGCGTTCAACGGAATGTTTGCAGTTCCCAAAGGTTTAAAAAATCCTGTAATGGTGAGCGGAACTGACGGCGTTGGAACTAAACTCGACATTGCTTTTCAAATGAAAAAATACGATACAGTCGGAATTGATTGCGTTGCTATGAGCGTAAATGACATTTTGTGTTCTGGCGTAAAAACAAATTTCTTCCTTGATTATATTGCATGTGGCAAACTTGATTCAAAAATTGCTGGGGAACTTGTAAAAGGCGTTACTGACGGTTGTATTGATTCTGGTTGTGCCTTGCTTGGCGGAGAAACCGCTGAAATGCCGGGATTTTATGACGAAGGAAAATACGATTTGGCAGGATTTGGCGTGGGCGTTGCTGACAAAAGTCAAATTATTGACGGCAAAAAAATTAAAGAAGGCGATATTTTGATTGGACTTTCTTCAACTGGTCCACATTCAAACGGATATTCTTTGATTCGCCGTTTAGTTACAGATTTTAACGAAGAAATTGAAATTGATGGCAAAAAGCAAAAAATTGGCGAGGCTTTGCTAACTCCAACACGCATTTATGTAAAACCAGTTATGGAAGTGCTTAAAAAATTTCCTGGCTCAGTTCACGGAATGGTTCACGTAACCGGTGGCGGTTTTTACGAAAATGTGCCACGAATGTATCAAAAAGCCGCTGAAGGCAAAAAGCAACTTTGTTCGGTTATAAAAAAAGACAGTTGGCAAGTTCCACAAATTTTTGACGAACTTATAAAACGTGGTGCTGATCCAAAAAATGTTTTTAGCACATTTAATATGGGAATTGGATTTATTTTGGCGGTTAGCAAAAAAGATGCGGCGGAGATTTTAAAAACTTTCAATACAAACGCAAAAAAGTATTCAAAACCAAACATTCCTAATATGAAAGCGTACGAAATTGGTTATGTTTCGCACACAGACAAAGAAATTCGCGGTGAGTTTAAGGGTAACAAAGAACTTACAAAATTTGTTGATTAATTTTTTTTTAATTTGGAACGTACTTTTTAACTTCGTCCCGCTTTCCACACTTGCGCTATCGCTCCATTCTCTGCAAAATATTGCGGTGGTTTGAATCTGTCTAAACCACCAACTGTTTTTGCAATCTACTGGCACTTAGCACAAAAAACTGTCAGTTTTGCAGAGAACGCCGTTGGCGGTGTTCCAATCGGGGTTAGGTTTTATTGCAAGAAACGAACAGTTGGAATCTAACGGCTGAAAGTCAACTGTGGGGCGGCGACTGCGTCGCCGCCCCTTTACTTATTAAACGCACGCTGAAAAAGTAAGACTTAGCCAGTGCTGAAAAGGTGAACTATAAAAAATTCGCTCCAAAAAATCAAAAAAATAGGAGAAAAAATGAATATTGCAGTTTTAGTTAGCGGCGGTGGCACAAATCTTCAAGCGTTAATCGACTTTCAAAAGTCAAATTCAAATTGTCCTTACAAAATCGTTTTGGTTGTTTCAAATACAAAAAATGCTTATGCACTTGAGAGAGCAAAAAATGCAAATATTCCAAGTGAAATTTGTAGTCCGTTTAGCGTTTTGGGCAAAGAAAAAGCTCAAACTTCAAGTCGGGAAGAAAAAAATCTTGCTGTGAGCGACGCAATTTTAGAACTTTGCAAAAAAAATCAAGTTCAAGCGATAGTTTTGGCAGGATATTTGTCTGTTTTAAGCGGAAAAATTCTCGAAGTTTACGAAAATAAAATTATAAATTTGCATCCGGCTTTGCTTCCTAAATTTGGTGGCGTTGGAATGTGGGGAAATAATGTTCACCAAGCAGTTTTGGCTTCTGGCGAAAAAGAAAGCGGTTGTACAGTTCATTTGGTTGATTCTGGTTGCGACACAGGAAAAATTCTTGTTCAAAAAAAAGTTCCAGTTTTGCCAGGCGACACTGTGGAATCTTTGTACGCTCGAATTGCTCCAAAAGAACACGAAGCGATTGTTGAAGGCGTTTGCCTCTTAGCACAGTTGATTGACGCTCCTCGCGAGTAAGTGCCAGTTTCTGCAAGCAACTGCCAGTTCTCTCGAGCAACCGCCAGCTCTCGCACTTAAGCGTCGCTTTTCTTAGTCAACCGCGAGTTCCGCAACAAAACCGCGAGTTTCGCGACAAAACCGCGAGTTTCTGCAAGCAACCGCCAGTTCCGCGACAAAACTGCCAGTCTCTGCAAGCAACCGCAAGTTTTCACCGTCAGCGAAAATCATCAACGTCAAGCGAAAATCCGCAAATCAAACCGCCCGCCCACAAAGCAAATCACTCGCGCAACATTACATAACTTGACTTAGGAATCGCCGTAATTTCCACGCGACGATTTTGTGCTCTGCCTTCAGGAGTTGAATTGTCAGCAATTGGACGAGTTCCGCCATATCCGCGATAAGTGAAAATATCTTCGTTTACGCCATATTCTACAAGTAAAGAAATAATCGCTTGTGCTCGCTCAATACTTAGTTGCATTTGACCGTTCGGTTTGTTTACGTCAGCAGTATGGCCTTCAACTAAAATTGTAAATTCTCCTTGCGACGTAAGATTTATAAGTGAGTTTGCAATTTCTGCAATTCGTGGACGTTCTTCTGGCAAAAGTTCCGCACTGTCAGCAATAAAATTCAAATTTTTCATTGTGATTGAAATTCCAGACGGACCTTCTTTTAAAACTGTATCAGGAATTTTATTTTCATAAAAATATCTTTGCAAATCTTGATAAGCCAAAAAGTAATTTCTGTTTCGCTCTGGAACGCTCACTTTGTGAACTAAATTTTCTTCATCAAGAAGAATTACAACTTTTCCTTGTTTTAATAAATCCAAATTTTGCACAACTGAAGTGATTTTTAAATAATCATTCATCGAAATAATTGGATCAACTCGATTAATTCCAAAAACTTCTTTTGCTGTAATCCAAAGCGGATCTTTTCCAACTCTGTCAGCATAATTTTCAATAATTTTACTAGAAGAATAATGAACAATTCCTTGCACTCGAGCAATTTCGGGCTCAACCATATTTTTTTCGTAAATTAAATCCATATTTTCATTCCAGATTTTAGGAAAAAGGCAAGGTTCAACTTCGCTTTCAACAAATTCTCCGTGAACTGGAAGTTTTCCGCGAGCATCAATTACAATTCCAGTGTAAGTTCGAGAAGCGACAGTTTGAATCGGAACAAATTGCGTGTAAGTTGAACGATGTTTTACTAAAAGCGACGCAATTTCTCTTAAATCTAAAGAATGATTTGTTAAAAGTTTCTTTCCGCCTTCTGCAAAAAAAGCTGGTTTTTCTTGGCTCAAGTCAATAATTCGCGTCATTTGTTCAAGCGTTAAAGTTCCATTTAAAATTAAATCGCTTAAACTGTAAACTTCGTCTACGTAAATCGAAAGAAGCGGATCTTTTATTAAAACGGGCAATTCTCTTTGAATTTTGTTAACCGCCGCCGCTCTTCCACTTGGCATTGGGATTTTTGATTTTTGAACATCTAAACTTAAGTCCGAAGAAAAATTGTATTTTGTCCAATTTACTGTGCTAACCGAAGAAATAACTGCATTTTCTTGTGAAGCGTGAGCATTTTGATTTGCCAAAATTTCGGCATTTTCTGATTCATTTTGATTTGTGTAAAAATTTTCGTTCTGATTTTGGCTCGTAAAGTTTTGATTTTGGAAACTTTGAGTAAAATCTTGCGAAAAAATAATCAAATTTGAAAAAAAACATAAAATTATTATAGAAATATGAAATTTTTTTATCATATAAAATCCTAAAGTTAAGCGAAAAAAAATCTGAGGAAGTTTCAAAAGTCAGACGAGTTTTGAAACTTCTACAAAATTTACCTCAAAAATCGCAATGAAATGAAATTTTTGCAAGCTTGTTTCAAAACGTAACAGACTTTTGAAATAGGCTCATCTTTCTCACATTTTACATCGGAAAATTAAGACTTGCACTTTAGTTTTTGAAATTTACAAAAAAATGTACTCACAGCGAGAATACTTCTTTGAAAAACGACTTCCGTGCATTTTTTTTGTAATTTAAAACATCACCATAAAAAATTCACAAAAAAATTTGATATTTGAAAACCTTTTCACTATAATATTGCACAAATTAACACGAAAATTTTAAATTTCAACACAATCTTAAAATTATATTTAAAAATTATGTTAGAAATCAGAAAAACTTAAAAAAAAATATAAAAAAATCTCAAATTCTGATATAGAATGTAAAATAAACCTTTAAAAACTTGCTTGAATCGTTACTGTAGATTCAAGTTTTAGAGGTTTCGTTGAAAAAGCGACGTTTTAAGGCTTGTAATTTCAAAACTTAAAACTCCTAGACATCTCGAAGAAAGACAAAAATTCAAGTTTTTCGAAATGTCTAAAATGAATTAAAAAATAAGGAGAATGTAAAAATTGGAAAACGTTCAAAATGTAAACTTGGAACAAAATCAGCAAAATTCTTCAGATAAACTTGAAAAATCAAAAAATAAATCAAAAAAGCAAAAAAATCTTTCAAATCTTAAAGGAAATATTGTTCGTTACGTTTTTCTTTGGCTTATGGGCGGAATGATATTTTATTCAATTTGTATTATGGTCTTGACTTGGCAAACTATTGGCGTAGAAATGAATAAAATTTACCGCGATGAACTTATTAAGCACGAACAAATTGCACTTAAAGAAATTCAAACAACGCAAACTAATTTGTCAAATGTAACTTCTTTAACTAAAGGACTTTTTGAACAAGAATACGCAAAAAATGGTCGTGATGATAAATTTATAGATTCACTTTGCAATAGTGCAGTTATGATGTACGGACTTCAAGCAATTTGTTTTTATGATACAGACGGAAATCAAATTTCTCCAATCAATTATGGAAAATTAGATAGAGCTGAAGATTTAATAAAACGAGTTTTACTTGGTGCTTCTCAAAATACTTTGATTTTTTCTGAAGGTTATGTTTGGGCAATAAATGCTCGACCTTTAATTTATCAAGGAAATATTGTTGGTGCACTTATTGGACGAATTAAAGCCTGTGATCAAGCGTTTATTGAAAAAATTTCAGAATATACGCAATGTCAAGTTGCAGTTTTTGACGGAAATCAGCGAATGTACACAACTCTTCCAAATATGCAAGGAACTCGAATTGAAGATCAAAAAATTATTGAAGATTCAGAATCTGGAATAAAAACTCTCGAAGAAGTTGAAATCAATAATATTTCTTATTTAGGTTATTATTTTCCAGTTACAGATTCAAACAATCGTTATTTAACAACGCTTTTTATAGGAAAAGATCTTAATGAAGTTCGATTGATTTCATTTAATATGTTTAGAAATATTCTTTTTGCAACGATTATATTTACAATTTGTGCTTTGCTTTTAATTATACTTTTGTTGCGGCACAGAGTTTATAAACCTTTAAGTAAAGTTGGAAACGCTGTTGTAAATTTGTCTTCTGGAGAAGCGGATTTAACGTTTAGAATTCCAATTACCGGAACTGACGAATTTGCTCGCTTAGCATTTTATGTAAATAAATTTATTGCTTCTTTACAAAATCTTATAATTGATTTGAATAAAACTGAAAATTCGCTTTCTTTAGTTGGACAAAATCTTGCGACAAATACTCAACAATCGGCAAGTGCAACTTCTCAAATTCTTTCTAATATAAACGCGGTTCGACATCAATCTGAGCAACAAAGTCAAGCGGTTGAAAATACTTCTGCGGTTCTTGAAAAAACAACTTCTGATGTTCATTCGCTCGATTCATTTATTGAAGATCAAACTGCCGGAATTGTAGAAAGTTCTGCGGCAATCGAACAAATGTTAAGCAACATAAATTCTGTTTCAAATTCAGTAAAAATAATGGCGGAAAGTTTTATTGAACTTAGTTCAAATGCTAACGACAGTAAATTAAAACTTATAAAAGTTGATCAAAAAGTTAATGATATTTCAAAACAATCAGCAATGCTTATTAAAGCGAACCAAATTATTTCTCAAATTGCTAGCCAAACAAATTTACTTGCGATGAATGCGGCAATCGAAGCAGCACATGCAGGCGACGCTGGAAAAGGTTTTGCTGTTGTTGCTGATGAAATTCGAAAACTTGCAGAAACTTCTGGAACTCAATCTAAAAAAATTGCAAACGAACTTAAAGGCATTAGTTCTTCAATTTCAGAAGTTGTTGAACTTCAAAAGACTTCGCAAAGTTCATTTACAAATATGATTGATAAACTTGATTCAACAAACACAATTATCCGCGAAATTGACAACGCAATGTCTGAACAAGCAAACGCTTCTAAACAAGTTTTTGAAGCTTTGGGCGACATAAAAAATCAATCAGTTCAAGTAAAAGAAAAATCTAACCAAATGGATCTTGATATTGATAAAGTTTTGGAAAATATGAACATGGTTGCTCAAATTTCAAGTTCAATTCTTGGAAGTATGGACGAAATGGCTTCTGGTGCGGAACAAATTAACGAAGTAACCAAAAATGTAAGCGAAATGGCAGTTTCTACGCAAGATAATATTTCTGTAATGAAAGAGCAACTTACGCATTTTAAGGTTTAACGGTCATTGAGCCTATCGAAATGACTTCTGGAGAAAAATTATTTGTTAAGCGAAGTGGCACTTAAGCACGCGAAACCGCCACTTTACAAAGCAAACCGCTAGTCAACCATTCAACTTTTGTGCTTTCAAATAATTTCTTAAATCTTCGGCGGCTTTTTTTGCACTTCCTTTTGGAAGTCTAAGTCTCCAAGTTGATTTTGAAGGAGTTGCGTTGTGAAGCAAGGCTGGATTTAAAAATTCCAAAGTGCTTACAGAAATTCCCGTCGCTTTAGAAATTGTTTCAAAACTTACGCTTCCAGTAATTTTTATGTAATCAAAAGTTTGCGGGGCAACGTTTTCAATTCTTTTATCGCAAGCGGCAATTCTTAAAAGTCCCCAATATTCAGCGTTCATAATTAAATCAGAAATCGCCAAAAGTTTTGGAACGTAATCGGCGGTTTCTTTTCTAAGTTTGCCATTTTCTGCAAGCCACCAATAATCTTTTCCTGGATATTGCGAACGAAGTTTTTTGATTGCTCCAGCGCCCATATTGTAAGCCGCCAGTGCAAACGCCCAATCACCAAAAGTTTTATAATTTTCAGCCAATTTTGAAAGTGCAGCGTCAGTTTCTTTCCAAGGATCAAGTCGCTCGTCGTACCACCAATTTTTTTGCATATAAGGCGACATGCTGTTTTCCATAAATTGCCACAAACCTTTCGCTCCGCTCGCAGAAGTCGCTTTAACTTTGTAATTTGATTCCACAATCGGCAAAAACTGCAAGCACAAAGGCATTTTTCGTCTTTTAAGTTGCTGAACAATGTAAGGTCTGTACGGAATTGAATCATAAAGAACTTCGCTAAGCCAAATTTGCCTAGAATCGCTCATATAAAATTCTCTAAATTTTTTTGTTGATGATTTATTTAAACCGGCAATTCCCACAGATTTTCTAGTTGCTTCAGGAATTGTATAAAATTCTGCGGATTTTTGCGGATTTTGCTGACTTTTAGTCTGATTTTGTAAATTTGCAACTTGATTTTGTTGACTTGCAACTTGACTTTGCGAACTTTTCGATTGAGAATTTTCCGTAGCAAACAAAAAATTTGCACTTGAGCAAGCAATCAAAATCAAAAATAAAAGTTTAAAGTTTTTCGCCAAAATAAATTCCTGCCCATTCCCATCTTCCGTGAATTTCTGGATCAGCGGGAAAATTTACTTTTCTAAAATATAAATACCAAGTGTTTACGTAAGTGCTCCAACCCCAAGTTCTTAAATACGCTTCAGTTGGCGAAGAAGAAGGATCCAATTCTGAACTGTAGCGAATTCTGTTGCCGAGCATAAATGAATGCATAGAAAAACTTTCTTGAGCGTTAGTGTCAGTTTCATCTTGCCGCCAAGACATCGCAAAAAAGTTAACCTTTGCTTTGTATCTGTCCAACGCTCTGTAATTATAAGAAGAAATCGCTGATTTTACGGCGTTAACCAAAGAATCTAAACTTTCAAAAGTCCAATCTTTTGGCGAATTATTAAAATTTATTAATTGTCGAGCATAATGATAAGCGTTAGGATGATCTGCAATTTGAATCGTATTTGCATCATCTTGCTCAAGAAAAAGCGAATAATTTTTAATTGCTAAATCCCATTCCGCTTCGTTTTCATATTCAACCGCAAGTCTGTAATAAAGTTCAGTTGTGCTAACTTTATTTGGAAAACGATTTATAAGTTCATAAAAATAAGTAATTCGATTTGAAGGATTTGTGCTGATTTGTATAAGATGTTGTAAACATAAAAAATGAATTGATTGTCCTTGAACCATTAAATCATCATAATTATTGATAATTCTTTCAAAATAATATTCTGCAATAGGTTTTCCGTCATTTTCAAGATAAGAATAAGCCGTCATTAAAAGCCAATAAGCGTTATAATTGTCGTCTGGATGCTTTTCGACCCATTCCGTCAAAAATAAAATCAAAGATGAATAATCATTTATAGAAAGCATATTGTTTGCAATTCTATTGACTACAGCATATCGAGTTTCGCTTGACAAATCATTTTTTTGCAAAACTTGTTTTAATTGTTGCTGAGTAGTTTTATAATTTTTATTGTTTCTCAAGTGATTTAGATTTGAATTCTTAGAGAAAATCGGAATACAAAAAAGAATTTCAAATGTAATTATAAAAAGAATTTGTTTTTTAAATTTAAACATAAGATAATTTTACAAAAGGCGTGCGTTATTGGCAAGATAAAAAACTTATTGTAAATTATAATGATGTTCCGCAAAAAAATCGTTAAAACTTTGTAAAAACTTGCTGTTTATGGAGAAAAAAAATGTCAGAAATCAATAAATCAGAAGAAAATTTAGATAAAACCTTAAAAGACAAAAATCTTGAGCAAGCAAATTTTAATGATTCTAACGCAAAATCAGATAAACAAAAACTTAAAAAAAAGATTTCGCTAAGAATTCCACAAACAAAGCGAACAATCATTGCAAATTCCATTTTGTTTGTTGGACTTGTTTTGATAATTTTAGGTTTGGCGATTTTCTTAAAGAATTTCTTTGTTAATAAACAAATCAAAGTTTTGGCTTGCGTTATAAATTTAATTATTGCAGAAATATGTTTTTTTGTTTGTTTCGGATTTTTAAAACTTCCGAGTTTAGTTTACGCTGGAACATTTTTTGTGCTAAACGGAATTCTTTCGTTTTTTGTAGAATCAGAATTTTTTGAAATTACTTTAGCGCAACTTTGGCCAATAATTATAATCAACACGGGATTATCTTTTATTCCTTATCAACTTTTTAAATTCAAAAAGTTTAAATCAAGTTTTTTATTTCCAGCAATTCTTTTTATTTGCTTAGGAATAATTTTTCTTCTATTTTCGCTAAAAGTCATTCCAATTTCGTTTAGTTCATTTATAAAATTTTGGTGGCCGCTGATTTTTGTTATTGTAGGAATTGCTTTAATCGTAACATTTGTTATTTTAAAAACTAGCAAGGGAAAGCAAACTCTTAGCCAAGTTCAAGAATTTGTAGATTTTGACGGAGACAATCTGTAATGTACAAAAGTTGGAGCGTTTTATGTTTTGCTCTGATTATATTTACATTTTTATTTTTCTCATGTGCAAGTACGCCAAAAAATTCTTCCCAAGATGAAGGTGAAATTATTTCTTTGGGAGGTTCAAAAAAAAAATCAAGATCTTATTTTTCTTCAATAGATTCAAATATTTTATCGCTGATTGAAAATGCATCTCCTGCAAGTTTAAGGCAAGGCGTTTCTTTACTTCACAGATCCGCTGCCGAAGAATACACGGAACAAGAAAAAACGCTGATTTTTATTAGCACAAAAATTATGCAAATTGTTTGGCCTTCTGAAAATATAAATTGGGAAAGTCCTACGATTGATTTTCAAAATTCGTACATTGGAGCGATTGAAAGTGCCGAACGCGGAATTTACGACTACAGCACAGGAAATTCTGATTTTTTTACAATAATTTTGCCTTCTCTAGTTTTATTTAGTTCCACTTCTCGCACAGATTTTTATGCTGATTGCCAAGCTGCACTAGAGTCGGCTTCTTTATATAAAAGCGATTCAGTTCTATTAAATTATCTTTTTGCAAGCCTAAAATTTAAACAAGGCGAAATTTCTAATGCCTACGATTATTTGCGTGAATGTGAAAAATCTTGTCCAGACAATTTAGAAATCCAAATAAAACTCGCACAATGTTCTTATGAAAATAAAGATTATTTGCAAACTTTAGATAGAACAGAAATCATTTTGCAAACTTACAGTCAAAATTTGTCTGCTTTAGAACTTGCAGCAAACGCTTCTTATAATTTAGGCGATCTTTCAAAGGCAGAATCTTATATTGTTCGTTTACTTTTGATTGAACCTGAAAATTTAGATTATGTTCTTTTTCGTGCAAAAATTCTTATGGACAAAGCGGATTATATTCGAGCGTCGTCTTTGCTTGATGTTTATTCGCGAACTAACACTTCTTCAAAAGATTATTTGATTTTGCGAACAAAATTGCAACGTGATTGGAACAAAAATAATTCTGCTGCGGCAGAAACAATCCAAAGAGCATTAAATTTTTATCCTGATGATAAAGAAGTTTTGCTTCTTGCTTCACAAATCGCTTCTAGTGCAAACGTAAGTTTAAATGGTTTAAATGCAAAAACTTTGGCAGAAAAAATTTTATCTGAAGATCCAGAAAATATTCAAGCAATGAAAATTTGTATTTCTGAAATGATAAAAAGTTCTGAATGGCAAAGTGCTTATGCAATGAGTCAAAATGTAATTCAAAAATCTCCTGATTCTGAAAGTTTACATAATCACGTGGAAATTTGTCTTGCGTTAAACAGAAATCAAGAAGCACTTGAAATTGCAAAAACTATGTACGATTCAAATTCTTTAGATGAAAGTGCTCAACAAGCGTACATTGAAGTTTTAATTTCTACAAATCAAAAAGCTCAAGCATCAAATTTAATTGATTCTTTGATTCAAAATTCAAATTCTAGAATGAAAAGTTTTTTGTATTACGAAAAAAGTTTAATTTCTACAAATGAATCTGAAATTTTAAGCAATTTACGTTCAAGTTTAACTGCAAATCCGCGCAATAAAGATTCACTTTACAGACTTTATCAAATTTATTATGAAAAACAAGACTGGCGACGTGCACAATATTATTTAAAACAAGTTGTCGCTCTTGATCCAAACGATTCAGAAATTCTTTCAAAAAATGCAGAATTAGACAGACTTTTAGGTCGCTAGATTTAATGGTCGTAAATGTAAACGTTAAATATTCTTGAAAGTATGTTCAAATAATGTTATTCTAAATCTCAATTTGCAATCGCTAAAAACTGACTAAAAACTTTTGTTGTCGGTTTCAACATTTAGCGGTAATTTTGAATATTTATTAAGGAAGGAAAAGTTATGTCATTTACAACATTCTTACTTCAAACTGCTACAACTGCTGCAGAAGGCTCGACTGGCGGCGGACTTGGAATGCTTATTCCATTAATTCTTATTGTCGTAATCATGTATTTTTTTATGATTCGTCCGCAGAATAAAAAGCAAAAAGAAACTCAAAAAATGCTTGATGCACTTAAAAAAGGCGATAAGGTTATTACTATTGGCGGAATTCACGGCGTTGTAACTCAAACAAAAGAGCAAACTGTTGTAATTAAAGTTGATGATGGAACAAAAATTGAATTTAATCGTTCTGCAATTTCTAGCGTAGTTACAGATAAACCGGCTTCAGCAGAAAAGCCTCAAAAGAAAGGATTTTTCAGCTTTGGCAAAAAAGCAAAGGCTCAAGTAAAAGATGAAGCAAAAAAAGATGATTCTAAAGTTGAAGAAAAATCAGCAGATGAACAAAAATCAGAAGAAAAATCAGCAGTTGAATCAGAAAAAGCTGAAATAAAATCAGAAAACAAAAAAGATGAAAAAGATTCTACAGTTAAAGAAGTAGAATCTGGAGATAAAAAAGATGAATAAAAGAACTCGTCTTATTATTATTCTTGCCGTTCTTGCTATTTGTTTTGCATTTCTTTGGCCTACAATTAGTTGGTACGCTCGCACACCAAAAGAAGATAAGGCAAAGGCTTTAAGTTCCTTAGAAGCAATCCGAGATTATTCTACAGTTCAAGCAGCAAAAGATGTTGATGAACTTATTGCTTCTCTAAAAGAAAATCCAAATCAAGAAGTTCCAAAGAATTTAAAGTGGCTTTCTAAAATTGCCAAGAAAAATTATAAACTTGCAAATCAAAAAGCTCCAAATCCAATGACATTAAAAGATGTAATGTCTTCTTTTGATTCTAAACTTGAACTTTCAAATGCTTTTGAATCAAAATATCGTGAAAAAATTCTTAAAGACAAAAAAAATTATCAGAATTCTGTAAAACTTGGTCTTGATTTGTCTGGCGGTATGAATGTTATTGTAAAGGCGGATCTCGACGCTGTTGTGGCAAATCAGGAAGGCGATGTTGATGTTCAAACTTTGAAGGCAGACGCAATGGCTCAAGCGGTTGAAACTCTTACAAACAGAATTGACCGTTTTGGACTTTCTTCTCCAACAATTCGTCAGCAAGGCGAAGATAGAATTTATATTGAATTGCCAGGAAGTGCAGAAGCGGATCAAATAAATTCAATTATTCAAGGTCGAGGAATTTTGAATTTCAGACTTATGGATAATGACGCAACTCAAAAGTTCAACGAATATTATTACAATAATCTTGCAACAACTTTTGATTCTCAAGGTCGCTTAATTGATTCTTCAATTATTCCAGAAGATTGTGAAGTTATGGGATATTACACAACTGACGCTTACGGACTTGATCAACGCGAAGGTTATCTTGTTGTAAAAAAAGAAATTGCACTTGACGGAAAGCATATTAAATCTGCGGACGTTACTACAGAAGATTTAACCGGTCGTCCTCAAGTTACATTTGTTCTTGATTCAGAAGGAAGCGAAATCTTTGCAAAATTTACTGGCGAACATATTGGCGAAAATCTTTGTATTGTAAGCGACAACAAAATTAAATCTAACGCTCGTATTCAAGATGCAATTACTGGCGGACGTGTTGCAATTACAGGTTTTGGTCAGCAAGAAGCTCAAAATCTTCGTAAAGTTTTGCAAACTGCTTGGCTTGATGTTCCTTTAACTGTAGAAAGTCAGCAAGTTATTGGTGCAGATTTAGGAGATCAGGCGATTCGTCAAGGACTTTTAGCAATAGGAATTGGTCTTCTTTCAATTATGATTTTTATGTTGATTTGGTACAAAGGTGCTGGAGTTAATGCTTGTATTGTTCAGATTTTAAATCTTTACATTATGGTCAGCATTTTAAGTGCTTTCAATTTAACCGTTACTTTGCCTACAATCGCTGGTATTATTTTAACAATTGGTATGGCAGTTGACGCAAACGTAATCATTTTTGAACGTATTAAAGAAGAACGTAAACTTGGAAAAGACAGAGCGGCGTCTGTTGCTTCTGGTTTTGATAACGCACTTTGGGCAATTTTGGATTCAAATATCACAACATTTATTGCGGCAATCTTTATGAGCCAACTTGGCACAGGTTCAATTCAAGGATTTGCGGTAAGTTTGGCAATTGGTGTTTGTTCAACAGTATTTACTGCTTTAGTTGTTTCAAGATTGTTCTTCGATTTTGGTACAGAAGTTTGCCACAAGAAAAACATTAGCATTGGCTGGGGAGTAAAATAATGTCAGTTAAAAAATTTAGCAAAGCGTTCTTGCCTACAGCAATTATCAGTTGTGCAATTATTGTATTTGGAATTGTAGGATTTTTTGTTCGCGGAATTAATCTTGGTATTGACTTTGCACCAGGTTTTATTGAAGAAGTTAGAATTGCTCCTGCTGCAATGGAAATCACATATAATGGAAGTGCAACCGTAAGTCTTGAAACTTCAAACGTTGCATTGAGTCTTGTTATTAGCGGAACTGGTGCTGAAAACGAAACACGAACTTTTACTTATGGACAAAATCCAACGATTTCCGCGATGGCAGAATCATTAAATTCTGTTGAAGGAATTGTTGCAAATGTTCTTACAAATGAAAATGCTGACACTTATGGAATTTATACAAATAGTGCAGTAACTTCGCGACTTTCTTCAGACAATCCATTTTTACTTTACGTTCCAAATCCAGAAAATCTTGTAAGTGTTGATGAAGTTAGAGAAACTTTGGCTGGCCTTAGTGTTGATGTAAAAGAATTAGGAACAGAAGATTCTCGAAGTTTCCAAATCCGAACAGTAATTAAAGATGATGAATCTTCAAGTTCACAACTTCAATCAAGCATTACAAATACACTTCAAGAAAAATTTGGCAAAAATAATGTTGCGATTGTAAAAACAGACTTTGTTGCTTCACAATTTTCAAGTTCTTTGATTGGAAAGTCAGTTATTTTAGCACTTTGCACAGTTCTTTTGATTTGGCTTTATGCAACAATTCGTTTCCACTGGGATTTTGCACTTGGAGCAATTATTGCTTTGTTGCACGATTGTTTGATTATGTTTACATTTATTTTCTGGTCGCAAATCGAATTTTCAACAACAACTTTAGCGGCAGTTCTAACAATTTTTGGTTATTCAATTAACGCAACTGTTGTTATTTTGGATCGTGTTAGAGATAACATCAAACTTATTGATACAAAAAATTTTAACGACATTCTTGATGCATCAATCAGTCAAACTTTAAGTCGTTCAATTATTACAACTGTAACAACTTTGTTTGCAGCGATTTCTTTGTTGATTTTTACAACTGGAAGCATTAGAGATTTTGCAGTTGTTCTTACGGTTGGTTTAATTTCTGGATGTTATTCTTCCATTTTCATTAGTTCAGGATTTATTTCTTGCACAAGAAAACATTGGAGTCCTTCAGATCCAACTCACGTAAAACCTCACAAAGTTTTTGCTATAGCACAAAATTAGTTTAGAATGACATAATTTCAAAAGTCCACTGGCAAATTGGAACTTGATTCAAAATGCTGGTGGATTTTTTTGTTTTAAAGATTGTATAATAGAAAAGATGAAAGTTATACGAGCAAGCGTTCTAGGCTTTTGTATGGGCGTGGAAAATGCAGTTAAACAAGCTCAAAGTGCAATTCAAAATCCAAATTTTCAAGGTAAAAAAATATTTTCTTTAGGTCCGCTGATTCACAATCCTTCAGTTTTGAATTCATTAAAAAATCAAGGTTTAAACGTTTTATCAGAAAATAATTTAGACAAAATTGATTCTAACAGCGTGGTTTTAATTCGAGCACACGGAACAAGTCCTAAAGTTTTAGATTTGCTTTCAAAAAAAGGTGCGATTGTAATTGATTCGACTTGCCCAAAAGTTCATTTAAGTCAGCGGCGGGCAAAAGAATGGCATTCTAAAGGCTACAAAATTGTTATTGCAGGCGACAAAAGTCATGGCGAAGTTTTAAGCATACTTTCTTATGTTGACGGCGACGGCTTGGTTTTAGAAACTGCTCTCGAAACACAAAAAATTCATTTTTCAGGAAAAATCGCAATTTTAGCACAAACAACTTTCAGTTTGACTGAATTTAATAAAATTTGTGCTGAAATCAAAAAGAAAAATCCCGAAGAACTTAAAATTTTTAATTCAATTTGTAATGCAACAATGCTTAGACAAAATGCACTTAAAGAACTTGAAGGAAAATCGCAAGGAATTATTGTGATTGGCGGAAAAAATTCAGCGAATACAAAAAGACTTTTTGAAAGTGCCAAACTTATTTGCGAAAATGTCGCTTTGCTTGAAGACGAAACCGAAATTCCAAAAGAATTTTTCAGTTTAGAAAGTGTAGCGTTAAGTGCCGGAGCAAGCACGCCAGATTGGATTATTGACAAAGTTGAGCAAAAACTTATTTCAGAAAGCGAAAATTCTTGCAGTTGATCACCATGATTTTTAAAAAGTTGACTTGCAGTTTTTTTGATAAATCTCGCTTATACTAAATGTTGTTCAGAATGATATTCATTTCTTTAGTCAAAAATTGAATTTAAGAGTTAAATCTAATATAATTTTAAAGGATTTTAGAAAATATTTAGTTTTTCTAGTTAAGATAGAAAATTAAAAGTGCAAAATTTAAAATCGTAAACAATAAAGTTTTTTGCATAATTTTTCGATTTTAAACTCAAGAGCAATTATTAAAATTTTTCTAAAAAATCGGAGGATAAAATGAAAAAAAAGTGTACGCTTTTTGCGACATTACTTTGTGCATCATTTGTTTTTGCTTACAATCCACCTTTGGGCGGCGAAAGTTTATTTAGACTTACAAATCCTGAACTTTTGGGCGGAGCGGCAAGTGCTTCTGGCGGTCCGTTGTTAACTGTAATTCCTTCTTCAATTACATATAATCCGGCGTTGTCAGTTTTAGAGCAGCGTGTTGATGTTGATTTAAGTTTTAGTGCAATGTTCAACACAAACAAAAAATCAGAAAATGACGGCGTTTTTGGTGCAGCTTTTCAGGCAGGAACTATAATTCCTACAAAATGGTTTATTTATTCAGTAAGTTTACAAGGCGTTTTTGCAAATTTTGATTCAATGAAGTTAAAAAATTCGATGATAATTCACGGCGGAATTTCAAAAGAAATCAACGAAAAACTTGCAGTCGGAATGAATTTGTATTCTGGATATTATTTTGGTTCAGGTTCAGATTTTACAGTTGGTGCCGATTTAGGAATGCTTTATCAGTTTGAAGATTTTAAGTTTACTAAAAAAGAAGGCAGTTTTATAAACAAATTAGGCTTTATGACGAATTCTCGACTTGGAATTGCATTTCTTAACTTAGGAAAGCCTTTGCTCAACTTTGAAACAAGCGGAATTTACGCTGACAAAGCAAGTTCAAATTATCCGGGAATTTTAACTCCACGCATTTCTTTTGCGGCAAATCTTATAAATCCTTTAACAAAACAAGTTGATGAAAACGGAAACGCTTTACGAAGCAAATTTAATTCTGGTTTTAGCGTGGATCTTTCGTCTCCCACTTTTCAAAATTTGATTTTTGATTGTGCTTTAGGATTTTCTTACGACAATATTGTAAATTTGAATATTTCTTGGCAAGCAAATCTTCGCGAAATTTTGGCTCAGCAAAGTCAAGCGATAAGTTGGCCGAGCGTAAGTCTTTCGTTTAGGTTTGCATTTAATTCAAGCAAATTTACCGGCGACAACGAAGATTGGGCAAAAAGTGAAATTGTTCCAGTTTTAGCTTGGCAAAATCTTTATAACGGAATCCAAGTGATTAGTGGCGCAGCAAAACTTAATCTTGGAATGGAAGATGATCAGCCGCCAGAAATCATCCTTTGGGACGAAGAATAATCGGAGTTAAAAATGAAAAAAATAAGCACAAAAGTTTTAATTTCAAGCCTCATAATGCTTACATCTTCTTATGTTTTTGCAGAAAGAGGACCAACTTATATTTCTCCAAACAATGATGGCGTTCAAGACGAACTTGTGGTTCCTTTAAAATTAAATGAAAAGCGTTATGTAAACGAATGGAGTTTTAGAATTTATAATGAAAATGATGAACTTGTTCGCACAATCGGAAATAAAGTAAAACTTCCTGAAAAAATTACATTTAAAAACTTTTTTAAGGCGATTTTTACGCCAAAAACCGGAGTTGAAGTTCCTGCAACTTTAGTTTGGAATGGAATTTTAGACGACGGAAGCGTTGCTCCAGATGGAATTTATTATTATCAGTTTGAAGCGATTGATGATAACAAAAATATTGGAAAAAGTGCAAAACTTCAGGTGATTGTTGATAATACTCCGCCAGAAATTAATTTAAGGCAACTTTCTGGAAACGAAAAGAATTTTGGTGAAGGTGCGAAATCAACTTTACGAATTACGCAATCAGGTTCTTCAGAAAAACTTTGGACTGCAAAAATTACAGATTCTGAAGGCAAAACTGTTCGCTCTTATGTTTGGGAAAATCAAGAACCTTTGTCGATTACTTGGAACGGAACTGATGACAACGAAAATTTACTTAGCGACGGCGTTTACAACTACGAAATTTCTTCTACTGACGAAGCGGGCAATAAAAGCGAAAGAGCACAAATTTCTAATATCATCTTTTCAACTGAAAAACCTCAAACTGCAATTTCAATCAGCGGAAGTAAATATTTTGCTCCTCAAGGAAATACAAGTCCGCAAAAAACGCTAAAACTTAACGTTACAATTCCAACGCCAAAATCTAGCGTAAATGCACTTACTTCTTGGTCAGTTTCAATCAGCGACAAAGACGAAAATACAATTTATCGCACTTATTCTGATTCTGATTCACAAAAAGCATCATCAAATCAATCTTCAAATCCGCCGTCTTCAATAACTTTTGACGGAAAAGGTGACGACGGAACTTTCTTGCCAGAAGGTGAATACAAAGCAAAACTTACGGCACATTATTTAAACGGTTACGAGCCAGAGCCACTTTATTCGCCAATTTTTGTAATTGACAACACGCCGCCAGTTGCACAAATCGAACTTCCTCAAGAGCGAGCGTTTAATGCAAGTTCAAATTACGTAATTCTTCAGCAAGCAAAACCAGAAGAAGATTATACAGGACCTAAATCTTGGACAGGAAAAATTATTCGCACAACTGATTCTTCAAATAAAGCTCTCGCTAACGAAGTAATTGCAAAACAATTTGATTTTGGAAACAATTTGCCTGAAAAGGTTGAATGGAATGGAATTGATGATTCAGGCCTTTTAGAAGACGGTTCGTATTATTATCAACTTACGGTTTATGAAAGTGCCGGAAACACTGCAACTTACGGAAGTTCAGCAACAACTCTCTTTACTTTAGACACAAGCACTACAGAAATTGTGCTTTCAGTAAATCCAAGTGCATTTTCTCCAAACGGCGACAATGTTCAAGACAAAGTTGTTCTTACGCCAATAGTAAAATCTTCTGCAATGAGCGGAATTTCTTCATATAAACTTCAAATTTTTAACGAAAATGATGAAGTTGTAAAAACTATTGACGGCAAAGGAAATGTTCCACGCAATTTTGAATGGGACGGATTTGATGATAATTCAAAACTTCGCTGTGCTGACGGAAAATATTATGCAAAACTTGAAACTGTTTCTATGAGCAACACATCTTCTGAAGCAAGAAGTGCCGCCTTTACGCTCGACGTTGTGCCTCCGGTAATTGAAATTTCTGTTCCTTACACGGATTTTTCTCCAGAAGCGACAAGTTCTAAGCAAAATCTTCCAGTGAAAGTGGAAAATTCTTCTAGCGAAACAAAATGGACAGCAGAAATCCGAAATCAAAGTACACGCGAACTTGTAAGAACTTTTACTTGGCAGAATTCACAAGTTGCTGATTTTGTTTGGGACGGAACTGACGAAAGTGGAAATAAAGTTCAAAACGCAAGATATTATCTTAGCATTGCTTCAACTGACGAAGCTGGAAACTCTGCAAGTGCCACAATCAACAATATAAATCTTGACGCTCGGCCGGTTAGTGCTTACATTACAAACGAACTTGAAGGTTTTTCTCCAAACGGCGACGGTTTCTTAGATACGCAAAAATTTGAAATTAAACTTGGCTTGGCTGAAGGAATTTCTAGTTGGAATCTTAAAATGGTGGATTCTGACGGAAATGTCGCAAAAACTTTCTCAAGCGAACAGAACACAAATCTTCCGCAAATTATTGAATGGGCGGGCGAAAAAGATGACGGAACTGTTGCTGACGGACGCTTTGTTGCAAAACTTCACGTAGAATATTTAAAAGGAAACGCTGTTGACGCAGAAAGTGGCAGTTTTGTTTGCACAGCGAATCCTCCGCAGTTGCAAGTTGAAACTTCGCCAAGATATTTTAGTCCAGACAACGACGGTAATGATGACGATTTAAGAATTCGTTTAAGAGCTGTTTCTTTGGCGAACCTTAAAAATTGGTCATTTACAATTTACGACAGAAATAACAAGCAATTCTGGATGATAAGCGGAAAAACTTCGATTGCAGAGCGAATTGTTTGGGACGGACGCGGAAATAATGGCGAGTTAGTTCAGTCTGCTGAAGATTACAAATATATTTTTACGGTTGCTGATGATTTGGGAATGGAAAGTAGCGTAAATGGAAAAATCAGCGTGGATGTTCTTGTAATTCGTGACGAAAATGGCAGACTTAGAATGCAAGTTCCTTCGATTGTGTTCCGTGGCGATAATGCTGACTTTAATGTTCAAGTTTTAAATGCTGATGGTTCTGTAAGAACTCGCGGAATTACGCAAGAGCAAGCTGACAACAATCAAATTGTTCTAAAACGAATTTCTGATATTCTCAAAAAATTCAATGATTACAAAGTAACTGTTGTAGGTCACGCAAATATTGTAACTGGCACTGAATCAGAAAAGCAAGAACTTACTGAACTTTCGTTCCGACGTGCTCAGTACGTAAAAGAGCAACTTGTAAAATTGGGAATTTCATCTTCAAGGCTTACGGTTGAAGGTCGTGGAGGCGATGAACCTGTTGCAGATACAAGCAATCCTGACGTTAACTGGAAAAATCGTCGCGTAGAATTTATTTTGGAAAAATAAAGCTTAGCAAAGGCGAGCAAACTTAGCATAAAAACGAATTTTTTGCCATTCAGCGTAAGTTGAATGGCTTTTTTTTTGTTCTTTTTTGGAGCGAATTTTTTTTATTCAGCGGATATTCACTATGCTAAGTGTTAATCTCAAAATAAACCGCCCTTCCGCACTTCGCTATTCGCTCATCTCGCACAAAAAAACACGGTGGTTGAACTTGCAACGAAGTTTCAAGCAGCAAAGTCGAAACCACCAAGTGTATTGCAATCTATTTTACTTAACAAAAAATTACAGTTTTGTGCGAGACTAAAGGTGCTACACGGCGGGCTAAGTCTTCTTTGTATGGTAATAAAGTGCCAACTAAAAAAAAGAAAATGTTTTTACCAAAATAAACACTTAACTTTACTTCAAGCCCAGCGATTTTTTTTAAATAAGAAAACATTTTAAAATAAAAAAGACCTCTGTAAAAACAGAAGTCTTTTTCGCCCCC
>CAZLXK010000006.1:0-2341 GCA_964563305.1 uncultured Treponema sp. | reverse complement strand
TGGGCTTGAACCAACGACACACGGATTAACAGTCCGTTGCTCTACCGACTGAGCTAAGGGAGCATTTGCTCAATGTGATAATAATATATTGATTTTATAATTTTGTGTCAAGAGTAAAAATCATTTTTTTATGCGTTTTATAAAAAAATTGCAAGTTTACAAAATGATTTTAACTTGGCACAAAAATCAGCAAAATTCATTTTATTCTCAATTTATTTTGCGAGCAAAGAATTTAATGCTTTAACAAATTCAGTTGGATCTGTTAATTCTTCACCATCAACAAGCAAAGATTGATCCAAAAGAACTTCGCTTACTTGAGCAACAAATTCATCATCAACAGGACCTTGAAGTTTTTTAATCAAAGGATGTTCCATATTTACTTCAAGAATTGGTTTAACCATATTTGCACCACCTTGTCCCATTGCCTTCATCATTCTTTCCATTTGAAGCGAAGGATCATTTTCATCAATAACAACGCAAGCTGGACTATCAGAAAGTCGTTTACTTAAAACAACATCTTTTACACGATCGCCCAAAGCTTTTTTAATTCTTTCTTGAATTGGCTTAAATTCTTCTTCTTTCTTTTTTGCATCTTCTTTGTTAACGCCAAGTTCATCGTCGCTTCCTGCACGATTTACCGCTTTAAGTTCAAAATCCTTATATTTTGCAAAAGACGGAATTACAATGTCATCAATATCATCGTCCATAATAAGAACTTCAAAACCTTTATTTTTGTACGCTTCAAGAAGAGGCGACGCTCTAAGATTTTTTTCGCTAGAACCAGTAATGTAATAAATGTATTTTTGACCTTCCTTCATTCGCTGAACATAATCGGCAAAACTTGTCCATTTATTGTCGCCAGTTCCTTCAGGAGAAGTGCTCTTGAATCGCAAGATTTCAGCAATTTCATCACGATTTGTAAAATCAGAATACAAACCTTCTTTTAAAGGACGATTGTAAGATTTTATAAATTTCTGATATTTTTCAATATTTTCTTTATCTTCGTCAGTTGGATTTTCAACTTTTGCTGATTTTTCGCCATTTTCAACAACTTTTCTAAACTCAGATAAAAGTTTTTTTACAGATTGAGTTTTAATCGTTTCCAAAATTCGATTTTGCTGCAAAATTTCGCGACTTACATTCAAAGGTAAATCTTCTGAATCAATAATTCCTCGAACAAAGCGCAAATAACTTGGCAAAAGTTCACGATCATCGTCAGTAATAAAAACTCGTTTTACGTAAAGTTTTACGCCACTTTTGTAGTCGGCTTGATACATATCGAACGGAGCATTTTGCGGAACATAAAAAAGCGTTGTGTATTCTTGAGTTCCTTCGGCGTGCGTGTGAACATAAAAAAGCGGATCTTGATAATCGCCAGAAATCGATTTATAAAATTCGTTGTAATCTTCTTTTTTAAGTTCAGATTTGTTGCGTTTCCAAAGTGCGTTTGCTGAATTGCATTGCTCAACTTTTTGCTCTTTTCCTTCAACTTTTCCATCTTTGTCGTATTTAGTTTGCTCGTAATGTAAGAAAATTGGGAAAGCAATGTGATTTGAATATTTTTTAATAAGTTCGTCAACTTTCCAATGACTTGCGTATTCAGTAGAATCTTTGTTCAAGTGCATTTCGATTGCAGTTCCGTAAGAATCTTCTTTGTCAAAACCATATTTTTTGTAAGCAGAATCATCAGCAGAAAGTTCTTCAAGTTCGTAAGAATTTGTGCCGTCGCTTGACCAATGCCAAACTTTTTTGTCGCCGCCAGCCTTTCTTGTGTAAACATCAATTTTGTCAGCAGCCATAAAAGCACTGTAAAATCCAACGCCAAACTGACCGATTAAATCAGAATTATTAGTTCCACTTTGTGAAAGTTGTTCAATAAATGCTTTTGTTCCAGAACGAGCGATTGTTCCCAAATTGTCACTCAAATCTTTGTCGTCCATTCCGATTCCGCAATCTTGAACAGTAAGAATTTTCTTATCTTCGTCAAAACTAATGTCGATTCGCGGATTAAAATTAAGCGATTTAAATTTATCATCAGAAACCGTAAGATATTTGAGTTTATCCAACGCATCAGAGGCATTTGAAACAATTTCTCTTAAAAAAATGTCTTTATTTGAATACATTGAATGAATAATTAATTTTAGAAGTTGATTAACTTCCGTTTGAAATTGATATTTTGCCATAAAAACCTCTTAAATTTTATGTTAAATTTTAGAATTTGTCTTCAAATATAGTCAGACTTGAGCGAAACGTCAAAAATTTTGTAGTCGATTTTCACTTGCTTAGAAAAGTGGCGACAAGTTATTTGCAACAAGTCCCATTTAGCAAAAAAAAAATTCCT
>CAZLXK010000005.1:0-32520 GCA_964563305.1 uncultured Treponema sp. | reverse complement strand
GGACTTAGCGAAGATTATTTAACAAAAATTTTTAAGGCCGAACTTGGACTTGGTTTGTGGCAATATTTAAATATTTTTCGATTAGACAAGGCAAAAAAATTACTTATCAAAACTGATTTAAGCGTAAATAAAATTTCAGAAATTTGCGGATTTGATTCTGCGTCTTATTTTAACAAAGCATTTAAAAAATTTTATAAATCAAATCCTTTAAGTTTTAGAACATAGCGGTGGTTGAACTCGTAACGAAGTTTCAAACGTCAGCGTCGAAACCACCATATGTAAGTTTTAATGTCATTTCGACTCATCTCAATGACCGCATGGCAAAAAATCAATTAAAAAATCATTTTTACAAAATTTTTAAATTTATTTCCGCGATCAAATTCATTTGCAAACATTCCAAACGAAGTTGCTCCTGGACTAAACACAACTGGCAAATCACCTTCAAGTTTTGCATCTCCATAAAGACGTTTTGCGTTTCCTGAAATCAGCGAATCTTTTAAGACGCCAAGCAAAATTTCTAGCGAATCAAAAGGTCCGTTGTATTCAACATTTTCTTGATCTAACAATTCTGTAAGTTTGTCTGTTCCCGAACCGCTTAAAAGATAAATTTCTCTAGGAAGAAATTCAGTTCCATTTTCGCCTTTTAAGGTTTTTGCTAAAGGAAGAAAATCCAAATTTTTGTCAGTTCCGCCAGCAATTAAAACTACGCGTTTTCCAAATGATTGACTTGCGGCCGCCGCTGCTTCTGGAACTGTTGCACAACTGTCATTATAAAAAATCACATTTCTTGAATCAGAAGGACTTTTCCAATCATAAAATCTTTCAAGTCTATGCGGAATTCCTTTCCAAGAACCTAAAACTTTTATAATCATTTCTGGTGCAACGCCCATCAAATAAAGAACTGTTGCAGCATTTAAAACATTTATTTTGTTATGCTCGCCGGGAATTAAAAGATTTCCCATAATTTTTTCTTGCGTAAGATTGTGATTTTGTGCATAACGACTTCTGAGTTCGTAAGGAAGTTTTATAAAACCTTCAGTTTCGCTTTTTGCATTTTGACTTTGAAAAGAACCATAAATTTTTTCTGGCAAAACATTTTTGCTGTAACGCAAGATTGTAGTTTTCGCTTTAGACGCAAAATAATCGCCCCAAGATTTACAAAACGGAAGCGGATTTTCACTTTCCTTTAAGTAATCATCTTCGTCATAATCTAAAAGTAAAAAATCTTTTTCGTCCATATCAGCAAAAATCAACTCTTTGTCGGCAACATAAGAATCCATATTTTCGTACCAATTTTGATGATCTGGCACAATTTTTGTAATGATTGCGATGTGAGGTTTTAAAACTTTTCGTCCGCGAAGATCCGCCAACTGCCAACTCGAAAGTTCAAGAACAACCGGGCTCGCTCCGTCAGTTTTTTCTAAAAAAGTCAAAGGACTTACGGTAATGTTTCCGCCAAGAAATGTTTGAAATCCGCTCATTCTAAGACCAAAATCTATGGCACTTACTGTGCTTGATTTTCCTTTACTTCCTGTAACTGCAATAATTGGGGACTTTGTAAAAGACAAAAAAATACTTAAATCAGTTTCAATCGCTTTTGCCACAGATAAAAATTTATTTCCTTCGTATTTAACGCCGGGATTTTTTATAACACAATCAGCATTTTTAAAATCTTCAATTCGATGTTCGCCCAAAACATAATGCAATCTTGAATGATTCAAAGTTTTGTCGCTGTTCAAAGAATTTATTGTTTGTGCAAGTTCGCTTGGAGTTTTCATATCTGTAACAGTAACAAATGCTCCGTGATGCAAGAAAAATTTTACGCACGCTTCTCCGCCACCGTTTAGTCCCAAACCCATAATTGTAATGTGCTTGTTTTTGATGTCGTCTAAAGATTTAAAAACGCAACCTTCGGGATAAATATGTTTTTCCATAAAATTTCTCCTGTTAAAATGCTGATTTTACGCTGATTTTTTTGCTGATTTTACGCTGATTAAATATCGATTTTGTGCCGAAAAAAAATGACAACTTAACGCAAAATTAACGCGAAGTGCAAAGACTTTGTTTTTCTTTAAACGCTTCAAGCCCTTCAGCAAGCAAATAATCAATCAATTCCGTAAAATGCAAACCGTAAGCATCGCACATTTTTGGAAACATACTGATTGAAGTAAAGCCCGGCAAAGTGTTAATTTCGTTCAAGTAAAAATCGCCAGTTTTTCTGTCAATAAAAAAGTCCACGCGAGAAAGTCCGCTCGCATTTACAACTTGATACGCTTTTTTTGCAGTTTCTCGAATATAATTTAATTTTTCTTCATCTAAAAGTGCCGGGATTTTTAGTTCCGCTCCATTTGGATCATTATACTTTGCATCATAATCATAAAAAGTATGCTTTGGCAAAATTTCGCCCGGACCGTAAGATTTTAAAATTGTACAATCAACATTCGCATTAGAAGTAACGCTGTTTCCAGTTACAGAACATTCAACTTCGCGAGCATCAAGTGCCTTTTCGACTAAAACTTTATTGTCCCAAGAAAATGCTTCCATTAAGGCAAACGAAAGTTCTTTAGGATTTTGAACTTTAGACGCACCGTCGCTTGAACCAGCACAACAAGGTTTTACAAAAAGCGGAAACTTTAACTCTTCAATAATTTGTTCGATTTTTTTATCGTAAACTTTGCTGTCGTTTACATCAGATTTTGTAAGGCAAAAATAAGGCACAACTGGCAAACTTGCACTTTTCCACAAGATTTTTGTGATTTCTTTGTCCATAGTAACAGCACTTGAAAGAACTCCGCAGCCAACGTAAGGCACTCCGCACATTTCAAAAAGTCCTTGAATAGTTCCGTCTTCGCCATAAGTTCCGTGCATTACAGAAAAAACAATGTCGCAAGGAATAAATTTATTGTTTGCAAAAAAGATTTGATTTTTTTCATTTCCTGGAAAAAGCGAAACAATTTTACTTTGATTAGCATTTACGCTTAAAGTAGCGTCTGGATTTTTTTTAAGTTCACTAAGAACACAATCATCTTGCAAATACCATTTTCCGTCTTTGTCTATAGAAATTAATTTTACATTATGTTTTTCGCTGATATTTCTTGCAACCGCCGCACAAGAAACTAAAGATATTTCATGCTCGCCACTTCTTCCGCCGTAAATCAAAATTACATTCATTTATTAAACCTCATTTCTTCTAGTGCTTTTTTTGCTTCAGAAATTTCATCATATTTCATTACAAAATCTTTGTAGATGATTGAATTTTCGTGACTTTTGCCAAGCAACAAAACAATATCGTTATCGCTAGCCATTTTAAAAGCAGTTCTAATTGCTTGCGGACGATTTGGAATAAAAAATAAATTTTCATTGTCAACCTTGCCCGCTTTTCTTGCGCCAACTGCAATCATTTCGAGTAAAGTCATGCTGTCTTCGCCACGAGGATCTTCGTCAGTAAGAATCACAATATCACAAAACTTTGCAGCAATTTCGCCTTGAAGTGGTCGCTTTTTAACATCACGTTCGCCACCGCTTCCAAACAAACAAATCATTTTGCCAGTACAGCGTTTTCTTAATGGCGGAAAAATCGTTTCAAAACTAGAAGGCGTGTGAGCATAATCAACTAAAACTTCAAAAGGCTGACCTTTATCAATTACAGTCATTCTTCCTTTAACTGGCTCAAGTTTTTCTACAAGACGAGAAAGTTCTTCGAGTGACTTTCCAGTGCTTCCATGAACTGCAAGCAAAGCCGCCATAATGTTGTAAGCGTTAAATGCTCCAGGAAGATGAGCCTTTACGTGAATTACGCGATTTTCATTTTTAAGATTGTCGTGAGTTTCAAAACGATGAATGCTAAAAGTCAAACCGTAACGAGCACTTGCAATATTTCTTGCCGAAAGATAAGCCATATTTGCAGGAATTTTTGGAAGTGCTTGAGCGTTAAGTTCTTCAGCATTAAATTTTCCAGCCTTGCCTTCCGTAGTAAAGCCAACAACTTTTTGTTTTGTGCAAGAAGTAAAATATGTTGCCGCAGGGTCTTCCAAGTTCACAATTCCAAAACTATTAACTTTAGTTTTTACGCCATTCAAAATTTTTTCGTGATTATGTTTGTCCAATGCTCTAAAAAGATTCGCTTTGTCGCTTTTATATTGTTCATAAGTTCCGTGAAATTCCAAATGTTCCAGCGTTACATTCATAAAAACGCCACAATCAAAAAGTACGTTTCCAAGCCGATTCGTTCTTGAACTTAATCCGTGAGATGAACTTTCCACAACCGCGTAAGTGCAAGAATTTTGTACCATTTCGTAAAGTTCTCGCTGAACAATTGGTGCTTCGGGAGTTGTTTGATGTTCAGGATTATCAATCGCCTCAGTGCCCAAAGAATATTGAACTGTAGAAATAAATCCCGCCTTAAATCCGCACAAACGCAAAAGTTGCCAAATAAAATAAACTGTCGAAGATTTTCCTTCAGTTCCCGTAACGCCAAAAATATAAAGTTTAGAAGAAGGATTGTCGTAAAATTCGCTTGAAATTGGACTCATTGCAAAACGCGCGGACTTAACTTTTACAAAAACTGGACTTGAAGTGCGATTTTTTATTGCTTGATTAATTTCTGATTTTTCGCTTTCAGAAATTTCGCCTTCAAAAACAATTACGCTTGCGCCTAAAGAAATTGCTTGTGAAATAAATTTATTTCCGCTTGTGTGAGTTCCCGGCAATGCAAAAAACAAAGATTCTGATTTTACTTCGCGACTGTCAAATACAAGTGAAGAAATTTGTGCTTCTTTAGATATTTTTTCTGATTCTGATTCGCTTAAAGATTTTCCTGAAAGATCTACAATTTGATTTTCAAAACAATTTAAAAGTTCAAACAAAGTTTTTTTCATAATAAAAATACTATACTCTTATTAAAGCCGATTTTCAACTTGTAAAAATTTTACGCAAAAAAAACAGCAGAAAATGCACGTAGGCAGGGTTCTTCTTTGAAAAACAATCTGCACAAACGAAGTGCGGAAGCCGTTTTTCAAAGAAGTGTTCTTGCCGAAAGTGCATTTTCTGCTGTTCCTATAAACGCTGAAACATAAAATGCAATCTTAAATCTTAAAATTAAAGAATTACATAATTTTCGTAGTGAGCATCTCCGTATCTTGCTTTTAGTTCGCCTTCCATTCTTGCTTTATCATAATCATCGCAAACGCCAAGCATTTCAAACTGAAAATCGCTTACGCCAGTTTTTGATGTAAACTTTGATTTTGCTTCATTTTCGTCATTAGCGTAAACTTCTATTTCTTTTACATCAGTAGGTCCGCCGTAAGTAAAATTATAAACATTCATAAATCCTCCAAAATCTTCAACTTTAAGTTCAAGTTTTATGGTCTCTCGAAAAACTGGAATCTGCAACGAAGTTTCAAGCAAGTTTTTAGAGGTTCCCTTTTAAAAGTTGAATTTTAAATTTTTAATTTTCAAAAAAATGATGACAATTTTAAAACCCAAAAACTGAAAGTTTTTCTCGCAAATTTTCACAAATCTTAACAATCTAAAACTTCCAATTCAAATCTTTCAATTTAAAAATTAACTCAAAAAGCAACAATTATCAATGAATTTTCTTTTTAACACAAAAAATTCAAAAATCAAGTTCACAATCCGCAAAAATCAAAAACTATTTGTTGTGCTTAGAATAATATTTTGTGTACGCTTTGTAAGTTGAATCAATCAGCGTATTAACATCAGAATATTTTGGCTCCCAACCTAAAACTTCTTTTGCCTTAGCAGAAGTCGCAGTCAACTGAGCAGGATCGCCAGCACGTCGTCCAACATATTCAGCGTTAATATTTTTGCCAGTAATTTTTCGAGTTGCTTCAAGCATTTCTGTAACTGTAATTCCGTTGCCAGTTCCCAAATTAAGTGTGAGCGACTCTTTTTTACTTGCAATATATTCGAGTGCCAAAACGTGAGCACTTGCTAAATCAGTAACGTGAATGTAATCGCGAATACAAGTTCCGTCTCGTGTAGGATAATCATTTCCAAAAATTGAAACTTTTTCACGCTTACCGCAAGCAACTTCCATCATAACTGGCAAAAGGTTAGCAGGATTTTTTTCAAGTCCATACAAAACGCCAGTTGGATCATAACCAGCCGCATTAAAATATCGAAGAGATGCAAATTTTAAACCTTTGAGTTTTTCGTACCAAGCCATAAATTCTTCGATTTTAAGTTTTGTAAATCCGTAATAATTTTCTGGATTCTTAGGATGATTTTCGTCGATTGGCAAATATTGAGGTTCGCCAAAAACCGCTGCACTTGAAGAAAAAACCATGTTCAAACAATTATGTTCAACCGCACTATTTAAAATGTTAATTGTTCCGTTGATATTATTAACAGAATATTTTTCTGGCTTAATCATACTTTCGCCAGCCGCCTTAAACGCCGCAAGATGAATAAAAGCATCAAATCCTAAAGAAAACGCTTTATCCAAATCTTCTTTATGCAAAATGTCTCCTGCAATAAAATCATTTTCGTCAAAAAGATTTTGAATTAAACCGCTCGAAAGATTATCAAAAACCGTAACCGAATGACCTTTTTCCATCAATTCTTTTACAACGTGGCTTCCAATATAACCTGCTCCACCAATTACCAAAACTTTCATTTTAACCTCCAAAACTTTGCACCGAAAGGCTTTACAAGAATTATATTGCATTTAAAGGCGAATGTCATTAAGAATAAAAATTACAATTTCTTGTTGTTTTTGCTTGGTGAGTTTGTCGAACTCTTGGAGCAAATTTTTTAAGTAAAGGCTTTTCGCGGCTTCGCTTTCGCTACGGTGCCGAGTTAGGCACTAAACCGCTACAATCCGACTAGTATTTTATTATCGCCTAAAAATTTCTCTTCAATAAAAAAAATATCTTTTATCGAAAAAAATCAGCGGAAATTTATTCTCTATTTAACTTGGCGAAAGATTTTTTATAAGCGTCGTTCATTGCAGTTTTAAAAAGAATTGGCGTAAGTTTTGAAATTCGCCTTGCATTTTTATTTCCGCCACGAGCTTTCCAGGCAAAATCAATCTGATTCCAAAGTTTCGCAATTCTCGGAATAAAACTAATTGTCAAAGATAAAGTGTCAGCAACTGGAGTTTTATCTTTTCGCGTAATAAAATGTTCAATCGAAGAAAATGCCTGATTAAACTGAACTTGACTTGTTGTTCTGTAAAAAATTGAACAAATCTCAACCGAAAGTGCTAAATGAATGCTCATTGGAAAAAATTTTTCGTCTGGAGTAAAAACAAAAATCAGTTTTTTAAAAAAATCATTTTGTAAACTTTGAATTTGAAAATCTTGCAAAGTCTGAAAATCACCTTTAATCAGAAAAATCAAATTTGAAAAAAAGCAAATTATATAAAGCATAAGTGCGTAAAAAATCGAAGGAAGATTGTCGGTTAAAATTTCCTTAAAAGTGAATTTTAAATAAAACGCAGAAAATAAAATCGCCACAAAAAAAAGTGCAAGTGCAATAAAAGGATTTATGTAAAATGAAAAAACTGAAAGAAAAATCATTAAGCAAAGTTTTAAAACTGCTTGCATTTTGTGCAAAAAACTTGAACCTGCTTTATATCTAAAAAAAATTGTTCCGTACATTTTAATTTTTTCCCTCAAATATCGAATTTTTAAGTTCACCACAAAAGATTTTCAAGTGAATTATAAGACGAAAGCGGATTTCTAATTCCCCAATTTTCAAGTTCAAGATTTAAGGCTTCGCTAGGTTTTCCGTCAAAAACTTTTTCGCCTTTATACAAAACCACAAAATGATTTGCTAGTGCCAAACATTTTTCAAGTTCGTGCGTTAACAAAATGATTGTTTTTCTTTGAGATTTTAAAAATTGCAAAAGTGAATTAACTTCTTTAACGCCCGGAAAATCCAAATTCGCATAAGGTTCATCAAAAATTATTATGTCGCGATTCATTGCAAGAATTGAAGCAACCGCAAGTCGCCGTTTTTCGCCACCAGACAAAAACTCGCAAGGAAAATCCGCCTTTTCAAAAAGCGAAACTTTTTTTAAAGAATCTTCCACAATCTCTGGAATTTTATTTTTGTCGAATTTTAAATTTTTTGGACCTACAGCAACATCTTCTCGCGGAGTGTCGCCTAAAATCTGCAAACTTGCATCTTGAAAAACAAGTCCAACTTTACTTGCACAAAAAACTTCGCCGTCAGACGCTTCCATAAGATTCGCAATAATATTCATTAAAACGCTTTTTCCGCTTCCGTTCGCACCGCAAATTATAGTAAAACTTTCTTTTTCAAGTTCAAGATTTATGTTTTTAAGTGCCACATTAAATTTATTTTTGCTAAAATCCAAAGGAAACAATTTGTAAACATTTTTTAGTTTTACTGCATTTTCCATAATTTATTTTTGATTTTGTTCAGACTCAAGTTTTTCAGACTCAACTTGTTCAGATTCAACTTGTTCAGTTTTAGTTTCTTCATTTTTAAGAGAATCAACTGCGTCTTTTTCTGATTTTTCGTTTTGAGAAGACGCAAATAAATATCTTGCAGCAACTGGACGCAAAACTGCAGTTAAAGGAATTGCAATCACCATTTTAATTATGTCGCCAGGAATAAAAGGAATTAAAGTCCACATTAAAACTTGATGCATTGTAAGACTTTCTGAAAGTCCGCCTTTTGATTGAATAAACCACCAAATTCCAAAAATATATAAAACAACTAAACCTAGAAAATATGCCAAAAAGATTTTTAAAATTTGCCAAAACGTGATTTTCTTTTCTGACAACTTTGGACTTCCTAAAAGAAAGCCTGCAATTATCGCACCAATTAAATATCCCCACAAAAAACCGCCGCTTGCTCCCAAAAGATGTGCAAATCCGCCTTTCATTCCTGAAAAAACTGGAACGCCAATTATTCCTAGAATTAAAAAAATTGCAACTGACGCTCCGCCGTACCAAGTTCCTAAAATTGTTCCAGAAAGCAATGCAAAAGCATTTTGTAATGTGATTGGAACTCCGCCCGGAAGTGGAATTGAAATAAAACAGCCAGCACAAATTATTGCGGCAAAAACTGCAACAAATGAAATTCTTAAAGTAATTGATTGACTTTTTTTGTTCATGAAATTTGCTCCAAAACAAATTGATTTTTATAATTGATTCTTAATAAAATAATAAAAATTAAAAAAATGCACTTCCAGCAAGAACAATGAATTTAAATTTTAATTTTCAAAATCAAATTATATTAAACACAGTAAAAATAATTGTCAACCAAAGTATAAACAAATCGGTTTACAATTCAAATTGTAAATTTAAGTTTTATTAGGAGGATTTTATGTCTTTAAAGGAAATCGTTTTAGAGAAACTTAAGAATGCTCAAAAAAATCAAGAATATATTTCTGGCGAAAAATTGGCACAAGAATGTAATGTTTCGCGAGCGTCAATTTGGAAAGCTGTAAAATCACTAGAAAATGACGGAATTGAAATTAACGCAGTAAACAACAAAGGTTATATTTTAATTGCAAACAATCAATACAATCAAAAAAGTATTGAAGAAAATCTTTTAAAAATCAACGCTAACAAAAATATTAAAATTTTATTTTACGACAAAATCGATTCTACAAACACGCAAGCAAAACGTTTGCTCTTAAACAAAAATCCACTTGAATTAAACAAAACTGTTTGTGTGGCAAATGAACAAACTGCGGGCAAAGGTCGATTAGGACGAAAATTTTATTCACCAAGCAAAACTGGAATTTATTTTTCGATAATTTATTCACCAAAAAATTTACTTGAGCCAACAAAAATCACAACTCAAGCGGCGGTTGGAATTTGTAGAGCGATTAAAAAAGTTTATAATGTTGAATGTAAAATAAAATGGGTAAATGACATTTATTTGAATGAACAAAAAATTTGTGGAATTTTAACTGAAGGAACTACAAATTTAGAAAATGGAATTTTAGACGCAGCAATAATCGGAATTGGAATAAATATTATTACAAATTCTGACATTCCAAATGAAATAAAAAAAACTGCCGGTTCAATTATTCACGACAAATCAAATGAAAATGTAAACTTAAAACGTAGCGAACTTTTGGCAAATGCAATTTCTGAAACGCTTAAAATTTTAGACGGAACAAAATCAGTAAAAGAAAAAGCGATGCAAGAATACAAAGAAAAATCAAATTTAATTGGAAAAGAAATTATTGTTACGCCAGTCATAAATGTTAAAGAAGGAAAATACAAATGTTTAGTAAAAGGAATTTCTGACGACGCAAAACTAATTGTTCAACTTGAGGATGGAAGCGAAAAATTTTTAGATTCAGGCGAAGTTTCGCTTCATAATTAGTTTAATTTTTCGGCAAGTTCTTCCCAAGAAGAATTTAATTTTTCTAATTGACTTGAAAGTTCTTGAATTTGCTTTTGAACATTTTTTGCTTTTTCGCCATTAGAATAAATTTCAGGTTTTGACAAATCATTTTCTAATTTTGATTTTTGATTTTCAAGATCTTCAATTTGACTTTCTAATTTTTCAAGTTCCTTTTCAAGTTTACGTTTTTCGCCTTCTTTTTTCTTTTGTTCTTCCCAAGATAATTTTGTGGCACTTTTAGTTTCTGATTTTGAATTTTGATTTTGATTTTGCGAATTTGAACTTGCAAGATTTGAATTTTTTGAATCAGAATTTTTTTGATTTTTTTGAGGAACTACAAATCCGCTTTCATAAGTTCCGACTTTTCCATTTTTTTCATCTTCAAGTCGTTGCATATAATATTTATAATCACCAACAAAATTTCTAAATTTTCCCGGATGCAATTCTAAAACTCGAGTTGCCAAATTTTCAATAAATCCGCAATCATGACTTACAAAAATCACAGTTCCGCCAAAATCTTTTAAGGCTTCAAGCAAAACATCTTTTGAATGCATATCCAAGTGATTTGTAGGTTCATCTAAAACCAAAAGATTTACTGGACGCAACAAAAGTTCAAGCAAGGCAATTCTACTTTTTTCTCCGCCAGAAAGAACATTTATGCTTTTGTAAACATCATCGCCCCGAAACAAAAACGCTCCGAGCATATCGCGAAGTTTTGGAATTAAGTCAAGTGGCGCTTTATTTTCTAAACGTTCCAAAACACTTTCTGAACCTGCAATTTTTTCAGCATTGTCTTGACTAAAATAACCGACGCTCACTCCGCTACCAAGTTTTACTTCGCCTAAAAAATCTTTATCAACGCCAGCGATAATTCTTAGCAAAGTTGATTTTCCCGCTCCGTTTCTTCCTGCAACAACCAAGCGTTCATTTTTTTCTAAGACAAGTTCTAAGTTATCTAAAACATTTGGTCCGCCATAATTTTTGCAGATATTTTTTAGCGTTAAAACTATTTGTCCAGAATGTGGTGCTTGCGGAAATGTAAAATGTATTTTTTTTAAGTTTTCTGGAATTTCAATTTTGTTTTCTAAGAGTTTATCAAGCATTTTTTGACGTTCTTGAGCTTGTGCGGCTTTTGTCGCTTTATATCCAAATCTGCGAATAAAATCTTCGAGATGTTGAATTTCTTGTTGCTGCTGTTCGTACTGAGAAATTAAAGTGTCAAGTTCAACTTTTCGAACTTGCTCGTAATGTGAAAAATTTCCTGAATACTTTTTTAGCTCGCCGTTAAATAATTCATAAACTTCGTTTACTGTGTGATCTAAAAAATAGCGATCGTGGCTGACCAAAAGAAATCCGCCTTTAAAATCATTTAAAAAATCTTCGAGCCAATTTCTCGCTTCAAGATCAAGATAATTTGTAGGTTCGTCTAAAAGCAAAATGTCGGGCTTGCACATAAGCGATTTTGCAAGAGCAATTCTCATTTGCCAACCGCCAGAAAATTCTTGAGTTTGCTTAGAAAAATCTTCACGCGTAAAACCTAAACCAAGCAAAACTTGTTCTGCTAAAGTTTCGCGTGAATACCAATCGCTTTCTTCAAGTTTTGCTAAAAGTTCTGAATGAAGTTCTGTAAGATATTGAAGATTTTTAGGATTTGACTTTAACTCTTCGCCAATTTCGTCTGCTTGCTTTAAAATTTCATAGCCCCACAAAAATGCTTTGTCTGCTTCTTCTTTTAAAGTGCAACCGCTGTGAACAAGTCCGCTTTGTGGCAAGTAAGAAATACGAGCATCTTTTTGTGCAATTCGCTCTCCGCTATCTGGTTCAACAAGTCCAGCCATAATTTTGATCAAGGTTGACTTTCCTGCTCCGTTTGCACCAGTTAAAGCCGCTTTAGTTCCGCTTGAAAGATTCACCGAAACGTCTTTTAAAATATCTCTATCGCCAAAAGAAAGCGATACTTTTGAAAATTGAACAAAAGCCATTTTTATTTTTCCATTAAATTTTATTTTCTGATTTGCAGATTGTGAAATTTGTTAGCTAGAACTTTACTAAGTAAACATTCAAAAATGCACTTAGCTCGAAACTTCGCTGTGAATTCGGCAAGAACCCTAACTAAAAAAAAACGACTTCCGCACTCACTTCGTTCGTTTGTGCAGATTGTTTTTAAGTTAGAATCTTGCTTACGTACATTTTTGAATATTTTTTTATTTAAGCGTCAGTCATCAAAGTAAGCTTCAGTTTTTTTGAAAAAACAAAACTAATGAATTTACCGGCAAATTTACTTGATAAGTTCTGCGTCCTGTAGTTTCATTTCTTCCAAGCGTCACATTTGCAACAGTAAGACGAAGTCCGTTTGATTCTTGCTTGTACAAGAAATTAACTTCTTTTTCCATTCCATCAAATTTTAAAGTCAAAACGCCATCCCAATCTTTTCTTAAATTGTTCGGAAGAGAATATTGAATATTTACAGTTCCATTTGACGACGCATTTCTTTCAATCACACTTGGAACTAAACGAGAATAACCTGTCCACCTAAAAGTATTTTCAGTTTCAAAATTTATTGTGCCGTAATATGAACTTTTATAAAGCGGACCATTTCTTCGGATTGAATCATAAAGTTCTTGTCGGCGAGAAATTTCATCAGAAATTAAATCTTGAATATTTACATCTTCTGCTAAAGAAATAAAATTGTAAGTTCTAGGCATTCCGCGTTCGTCTGTGTATTGAACTACAATCGATTTTTCGCTGTGAACGCTCACTTGAATTGGCGTGTCATCAAATTTGTAAACTCCATCATCAACTTTAGAAGTTCCGTTAAATTTATAACTTACGCGGAATTTTGGCAAAATCAAACTCACAGTTCCGCTAGAAAATCCTGTGTCAAAACCATATTCAGTTTTCATATTTTCTAAATCAATATTTTTGCTGTTGACCATGCTGTTGTAAAAATCAGGATACCATTTTGTCGCCAAAAATTGCTCAAGAACTGAATCTTTTTCTTGAATATTTGCTTCAGCCGCACCTTCGCCATAAGAACCGTCAGCATTCATAGCAAAAAGTCGCAAATTATAACTAAAGCACCAACCTTGAACGCCAGTCGAAGTTAAAACTCTAAGCCATTTTCCTTCGAGGTTTGAAATTCCGTTTGTAGGAATCGCACCTTCGCCTTCATAAAGTGTACGAACAATTTCTCCTTTGCGAAGTCGATAAACTTGCTTAGAAGTGTTGACTTTGTCTTGACGAATTGGAAGTCCGTCTAAAACGCAACTTGCATATTTTCCCTGATATTCGCTTAAAGAATCTGCACGTTTTTTTGCCTTAGATTTGCTTTCTGGTTCAGTAAGTTTCCAAAGCGGAACTTCAACTTTTTGCGTTATTTTCGCTGATTTTTGTGATTTTGACGCTGATTTTTGTGAAGCCGACGCTTGTGATGAAAGATTTGTCGCTTGTGCTAAAGAAGTCGCCGCTTGCAGTGAAGGATTGTCGCTTAAAGAAGAATTCTCAGATTTTAGCGGAACTTCAATTACATAAACTTGCGAAATATTTGATTTTATATAAACCGGAACAATCGTGCCGTCAGCAATATTATATTCGTCAAGATTCCATAAAACCACGCTGTAACCTAAAACATTTTGGCACGAACTAAAAATAAACGCCCCGCAAAAAATTGCACTTAAAGTCAAAAATTTAAAAAATTTACTTTTCATATCAAGAATAATATTGAATTTTTCAACTATGCTCAACGCAATATTTTTTTTATGGTTTTGGAGCGAATTTTTATATTTTCGTAAGAGATTTCTGTACTAAGATTTCAACTCAAAATAAACCCGCTCGTCAGGGTTTCGGCTTTTCGCCTCCATTGCTCCACGTTGTTCCGCAACTCGCTCCGCCTGCCTAACGGCAAGCGGGCTCGCCCTTATGATCGGGGCTAAATTCCCTTAAAGATGGCGACAAAAAACTTGCAACGAAGTTTGCTTGATGCTTCGCTGCACTTTCCCGAGCATGTCGCCGTAAAACTGCAATAAGTTTGAGAAATTTGCAAAGCAAATTTCCGGAATCGACACGATGTCGACAATAATCTTCCTATGATAAAAAAAAAGTGCTAAAATCTTTGCTATGGAAAACGAAACAATACCTTTAAGAAAAGACGTTCCACAAGAATATAAGTGGGACTTAACAAAACTTTATAATTCTGATTCTGAATGGGAAGCAGATTTGGCAAAAATCCCTGAATTAACAAAAAAACTTTGCGACTTTAAGGGAAAACTTTCTCAAGACAAAGAAACTTTGCTCTTAGCATTGCACGCAGACGAAAACTTGTCACGAAAAATCGAAAAAGTTTATCATTACGCAAGTTTGATTAACGAAAGCGATCAAAGCGATTCTTCTGCACAAGAGCGGCTTAACCGAATTATGATGGTTTACACAGAAACTCAATCTAAAACAAGTTTTTACACGCCTGAACTTTTGGCAATTCCAGATGAAAAAATTGGCGAATGGCTTGAAGATGAAAAATTTGAACCTTACAGAATCTACATCAAAAAAATTTTGCACGCAAAACCACATATTTTGTCAGAAAAAGAAGAGCGAATTATGGCTTTGCAATCAAATTCCGGGCAAACTGCACAAACAGTTTTTTCACTTTTAAATGATGTTGATATGAACTTTGGAACTGTAAAAGTTGACGGAAAAGAAGTTCCTTTAACTCACAGCACTTGGAGCGTTCTTGAAGAAAATCACGACAGAAAAATCCGCGAAGAAACTTACAAAAAATTTTATGGAGTTTTTGAAGCTCACGCAAACACTTTAGCTTCGCTTTACTCAGGTTCAGTAAACAATGATTTTTTTATTGCTCAAGCACGCGGTTACAATTCTTGTCTTGAAGCCGCACTTTATGGCGACAAAGTTCCAGTCAGCGTTTACACAAATTTGATTGAAACTGTGCATAAAAATCTTGACGTTTTGCACAGATATTACAGTTTGCGAAAAAAAGTTTTGGGGCTTTCAGAACTTCGTCATTGGGACGTTTATGTGCCTCTCGTAAAACAAGCACAAACAAAAATTTCTTACGAAGAATCAGTTGAAATTGTACGAAATGCACTTAGCATTTTAGGAAAAGAATACACAGACACGCTTTGCAATGGTTTGCTTCACGGTTGGGCGGATCGTTTTGAAAACAAAGGCAAAAATTCTGGAGCATTTTCTTCTGGTTGCTACGACGGCTATCCTTACATTCTCTTAAATTACAAAGACACTTCTTTGCGCGACGTTTACACAATGGCTCACGAAGGCGGGCACTCAATGCATTCTTGGTATTCTGTTCACAACAATCCGTTTATGAGTTATGAATACACAATTTTTGAAGCTGAAGTTGCGTCCACTTTTAACGAAGAATTGGTTTTTGAATATTTACTCAAAAATGCAAAAGATAAGGAAATGCGACTTTATCTTCTTTCAATGCGTGCAAGCGACATTTTGGCAACTTTACATCGACAAACAATGTTTGCTGAATTTGAACTTAAATGTCACGAAAATGTTGAAAAAGGCAATCCTTTAAGCACAGATTCAATCCGCAAAATTTACCGCGACTTGCTCGAATTGTATTTTGGTCCTGAAATGAAATTTGAAAAATCAAGCGATATGGAAGGTTTGAGAATTCCGCATTTTTATAACGCATTTTATGTTTACAAATATTCAACTGGAATTTCTGCAGCGTTGGCTTTGGCAAAAAGAGTTAGCGAAGGTGGCGAAATGGAACGCGAGGATTATTTTAAGTTCTTAAAAAGTGGCGGTTCTCGTTATCCAATCGAAAGTTTGCGAGTTGCTGGTGTTGACATGGAAAGTCCTAAGCCAGTTCAAGACGCACTTGACGTTTTTAAGCAAATTGTCGAAAGTCTCGAAGCGGAATTGCTTTAGTTTTTTAATTTTTGACTTGGAGCGAATTCTTCTGCTTCGACCGCCCTTCCAGCCTTCCGCTGTCGCTCCATCTCGGGCAAAAAAATATGTGGTGTTTGGAAAAAAAACTGTCATTCCCGTGCTCGACACGGGAATCTGTCAATAATAAACTGACATCTTTGCCCGAGACTAAAGGGCTTCCACGGCGGGCTAGGCTTTCTTGCAAGAAAATTGCAGTCAAGATCTTGCACATGGCAATCAACTAAGGGGCGGGCTGCAAAAGCAGCCCGCCCCGCTTTCTTGCAAACAACTGACACTTGTCGCAAAAAAAACTGTCACCCTGAACTTGTGGCTGGTGAGTTTATCGAACCATCGGGGTCTGTCACTGCAATAACTGCTAATAGATTCTGAACCAAGTTCAGAATGACAACATAAGGAGAAAAAATCCGCAAACTAAAGGGAAAAATAAAAAATGAACAGTAAAAATCAAAATAAAACTGACAAAGATTTAATTTGGCAAGAAAAAGAAAAAATTGAATTGTTAAAAACTCCAGTTTTTACAGTAACCGAACAAAAAAGTTTAGGTCCAAACGGAAAAATCGGAACTTACATTGTAAACGAAGCTCGAGATTGGGGCGTTGTAATTCCGTCTTACGAGGATTGCTTTTTGATGGTAAAACAATGGCGGCACGGAGAAAAATCTTTAAGCATAGAATTTCCCGGCGGAGTTATAGAAAGTGGCGAAAAGCCAGAAGATGGAGTTAAGCGAGAACTCCTAGAAGAAACTGGAGCGATTGCTAAAAAATTAACGCATCTTGGCACAATGAATCCAAATCCTGCACTTTTTGCAAATCATTTTCATATTTTTTTGGCAGAAGATTTAACTTTTACCGGAAAACAAAAACTTGACAGCGACGAATTTGTAAAGTTTCTAAAAATCCCTAAAATCGAAGTTATAAAGAAAATGGGAACTAAAGAATATCCGCACGCACTTATGGCAAGTGCACTAGGGTTGTACCTAGCAAGACAAATGTGTAAGTAGCAACAGAACTATAAAACAAACTTAGCACATAAAAAATAAAAAAAATGCACTTCCAGCGGGAACCACTTGTGAAAAACGGCTTCCGCACTTCGTTTGTGCAGATTGTTTTTCCCAAGTGAACCCCGCTTCCGTGCATTTTTTTGCTTTACTATGCAACTGTTGCCTTTAGCTGCATATTTGCTACTTACACTGTGTGCTTACTTCCCCTGATAAGGTTCATATTTTACGTCTGGACTGTAAACTCCGTCGCGATATTCGCCAGTTATTGAAGGAATTTCCATTTTCATTCCTGGCAAAATCAAATTTGGATCTTCTGGGCGAGGCAAAGAACTTTTATTCGCTTCGTAAAGATTTTCCCAAAGGAACGGATTATTGTAAACGTAAGGTCGGCCTGAAATATTCCAAAAACAATCTCGATCTGTAGCCCAAGGTCGCACAATATAATATTTTGGAAGTGGCGTAATTTCGTGAACTTCTGCAAGAACGTCAATAATTTGCTTTGCAAAGTTTGAAGCACTTTCAAAATCTTCTTTTGAATAAGAATCTTGTGCTTGAGAATAAAGATTTGTTGCTTCTTCATAAGCGATTGGAAAATTTCGCTCAGCACCAATTCCTTGAACATAATCAATTCTGTTTTTTGCAAGCGTCATATTTTTATCTGCACCATCTTTTGCAATCATATAAGCAATAAAAGCGTCCGACAAATCAGCATTTTCTTTAGCTTTTGTTGCATATTCTTCTGCTAAATCATATTCTCCAGCGTCTAAGGCTCTTTGTGCTTTTACAGTGTATTCTTTTGCAAGTTTTTGATAAGTGTTGTTTGTGTAACTTGCCGCAAAAATTAAACTTGTCGAAACAAAAATGCAAATTAAAGCAAGAATTTTTTTCATTATTTTGCCTCCTCACTTGGATTTTCTGATTCTGATGACGAATTTTCAAGCACTTCATCTTGTGGATTTTCTGAACTTGCCACATCTTCATCTTCGGCAGAAAGATTTTCACTCTCGTCAGCGGAACTTTCGCTTATTTCAGCGGTCGGCTCTTCGTCGTCAGCGTTATCTTCTGTGCTAACTGTGGCACTTTCTTCGTCAGCGACAACTTCTTCGCCAACAGAGTCGCTTTCGCTCACATCAGCGTCAGTCGCACCAAAATCAGCGTCGCTTTCGTCAGCGTCAACATCATCAAGATTTTCGCTAAGTTCTACAACAGAATTTTCTGCGGAAGAAAAATCATCTTCTTCAAGAAGCGTAGCATTTTCATCTTCAATTCCTTCCACATTTTCATCGCCCAGCGGAACTTCTTGGTCGGCACTTTGAGCGGTAACTTCACTTTGAGCAACACGATTTCTTGCTTCATCAACCGCCACTTGTGCTCTCGATCGCAAAACTGAAATTTCTTCGTAAAGTCTTGTAAACTCGTTCTTTGCATTTCTGTAATTTTCAATAGAACCTTCAGGATCTTTTGTTACATATTTTGAATCGCCTGCAGAAAACTGAGCAACTGCTTTGTCGTAATCCGCTTTTCGAGAAACCGACGCTTTTACTTCGTCAGCGTTTCTTTTCGCCTTAAACGCTTCAGTTCTTTCATTTCTAGCAACGGCTCTAAATCCAGAATCTAAAACTTTTTCAAAATCTCCCTTTGCTTTTTGAGCGTTAGAAGACCAAGTTGAACCAAACGCAACAAGTGACTTTGGATCCGAAAGTTCTTCAAGAATTTTAGAACCTTCATCATAAGAATTTTGATCGTAAGAAGCAAAATTCAAATCATCAATTCTAGTTTTCAAAGATTTTGCTTGCGAAAAAAGATTAAGTGCATCATATCGATTTTTTAAATCACCAAGCAACTTTGACATATCTTCCGTTGAAGTTTGAACGCTCAACTTTGCTGTATTATATTCTGCTTCGGTAAGAGCAAACGCTTCACTCGCATTTTTATCAGCACCAGAATCAATGGCACTTTGGCGAGCACTTTCAACAGATTCTAAAAGACTTTTGTTTGCTTCAGAAAAATCTTGAACTTCAACTTGCGTTTCTTCAGGAACTTCTTCTTGAACTTTAGGCTCGGTTTGCTCTTCTTGCGTAGTATCTTCAACTGGAGCAGGTTCTTCTTCTGGCGTAGATTTACACGCAAAAAATGCCAAAGCACTAAAAGCACAAACAAAAAGTGCCAATTTTTTTAACTTTTTCATTATTCCTCCCATTTTACAGGACATAAAAAAATAAAAAGTCATTCGACTTTAAATCTCTAAATATTTTACAACAAGGTTTAATTACATTCAAGGCAAGTTCTTTACCTCCTATCAATTACAAGAATTTTGAGCAAAGTTTAGTTTTCTCAAAAAAATCTGTTTCTTTCTTTTTTATTTGGAGCATGTTTTTTTTCTTCAGCGAAGCTCAACTAAATAAGACTTTGTCCTAAACATAACCCGCTTTTCGCACTTTCGCTTTCGCTACGGTGCTTCACTACTTATAAAACTGACAGTTTATATAAAGTTGGCGACAAGGACGTCGCTTTAAAACTGCAAAGACTCTGAGAATTTGCTCCGCAAATTCTTGTAATCGACACGATGTCGAGAACAATCGGGGCTAGGCTTTTCTAAAGTTTTGCAAAGTAAACATTTTTCGAAAGAAATCTCAATATTTTTTGACTTTTAGCAATTTTCTGATATCTTTAAAAGCAATAAAAAATACACTCTCGGCAAGAACCCTGACTTGAAAAACGGCTTCCGCACTTCGTTTGTGCAGATTGTTTTTCAAGTCAAAACCTTGCCTACGTGCATCCTTTGTTGCTTTTCACAAATCATTTTATCAAATCATAGGAGAAAATTATGGCAGATGATTTTTCTTTTAACATTGAGAAATCTTTAGGAATTCTTTCAACTCAAAAATCAGGCTGGAATCTTGAATTAAATTATATTTCTTGGGGAAATCGCGATCCAAAATACGACATTCGCTCTTGGGATCCAAAACATGAAAAAATGGGCAAAGGAATTACTCTAAAAAAAGAAGAATTAATTGCTCTTCGTGACTTGTTAAATTCTTTAGATTTAAATTAAAAACGCTCTAAATCACTTTGGTAATCTTGCAAGAACAAACCATTTTTTACAACAATCGCGTAAATTAAAATCTGCAAATAAGTGTCTTCTAAAGAAGTTCCAGTTTCTCGAATTTTCATATCCGTAGAAGACAAAAGTGCTAAAATCGAAGCGACAGTTCCGTTTGACCAAAGTTTCGCTGCGTTTGAATAACGAGTTTGATTTGTTTTGCTAGAAAATCCGTTTGCTTTTAAAACCGCAAATTCTGGATTTTTACCTTTTGCGTGAATTGAATGCCAAATTCCTAATTGTCTAAAACTCCAAGTAAGCCCGGCAATCAAACTTGAAGAATTCGATTCTTTTGCTTTAGAAAGTCTAAGTTTTTGCAAAATGTCTAAAGAAGATTCAAACCTTTGCTTTACAGATTTTGAAACGTCGCACATTGCATCAAACAAAGTAAAAGCGTTTTCTTCGCGATTATGAGAAAGCAATTTTTCTACATCTTGCGAATTTATTGTGTGATTTTTATCAAAAACGTAAAAAAATCTTGAACATTCTGTGCGTAAAGTTTCTGTATTGTTATCAAGCATTTCAAGAATTAAATCTATTGCGTCATTTTGAATTGAATATCCATTTTTCTTAAAAAAATTTGAAAGCCATTGAACTTTACGCTCTTGAGTCATTCCCCAAAAAATTTTTTTGTGATTTGAAGGAACTAAATTTTCTAACTTTTTATCAACGCTGTTTTCATCAGAAACTAAAATAAGCGTATTTGTTCCTTCTTTTGCCGCAGAACTTTTTGCCCAAGAAGCAAGACTTTCTAAATCAGATTTTAATTTTATAGATTCTGCATTTTTTAAAACAATAAACAAAGCTGAAACAAACAAACCTGCGTTTTGCAACTGACTTACAACATCAATCACACGAACATCCGAAGCGTAATATTTATATTCATCAAGTTGTCCGTTGCGTTTTAGTGCGGCTTTTCTTATATTTTCGATTGCGTCATTTTTTTCACCAAGTTCAGGACCTGTAAAAAGATAAATTTCAGAATCTGCCATAAAATTTTCCTAATATTTGCTGATTATAAGTTTGACAATTCCCAAAACATCTTTTTTTGACAATTTTGGCAAAGTAAATTTTTCGCCATTTGAACTAAGGATAGAAATTTGACTTTGAGAATTTTGAGATTTTTCGTATTTTTGAAGATTTTTTAAATCATCAAGATTTTCGTTGCAGATTTTTCCAATCACAAAATTTTTATTTTGATAAATGAAAATTTCATTTTTTTGTATAAAATTTTTAAAATCAGAATCAGAAATTTTATTTTCAAGTTTTTCAATCAACGCAAATTTTTGAGATTTTTGAGATTTTTTTTCGTCAGTTTCAGTTTTAGCTTCGCTAGTTTCGTCATTTTTATCATCATTTTCATTTAAAGCAAAAAGAAAATAATTCTTATTTTTTTCGATGAACGGTTCAGAAATCATAAAATAAGCATCAATATTTTCTTGGCTAAAAACAGAAAACTTATGATTTATTTCCTTTGCTAAAATCGGAATTTTTAAAACAAAAGGTGCGTAAGGATTTATCTTAAAATCTCTCACAACAGAAATTGAACGCGAAAGATTTTTTTCGTTAGTGATATAACCTTTTTTTTGCAAAGCCGACAAATGATCTTGAGCCGCTTTTATTGCAAAATTAAAATGAGTCGCAATTTCACGAACTGTTGGCGGATAAAGATTTTTATCTGAGAAATCAATTATAAAATTTAAAACTTCTTGTTGACGAGCGGTAATTCCATTCATTGATTTTTAGTTTAAGTTTAGGATAAATTCTCGCAAAAATTACGCTAAATTTGTTCAAATACAAGAATTATTTTTAAGTTTTTATTCTTCTTCAAACTTGGATTCAAAAAGATTTTCAATAGCATCGGCGGCTTGCTGTTCGTCTGTGCCTTCGCATCTTAAAATTAAAGTTGTATTGTAAGACGAAGCCATTGTAATTACGCCCATAATTGATTTTGCATTTACAATAGTTGTGTCGCGTTCTAAGGTAATTTCACAAGCAAACTTATTCGCTGTTTGTGCAATTAGTGCCGCTGGACGAGCGTGAATGCCAGCACGATTTCTTACTGTTAAAATTTTTTCAACCACAATATTATCCTCTGATTTTTAAAGTTTTTAAATTTGAAGTTTAACGTTTTGAAATTAACATTTCATAAAGAATTCCAAATTTACTATAAAAAATCAATATGAATTTTCAAAAGAAGAATACGCATTTTTTGCTTCGCCGGTTTCAATCCATTTTAATACATTTTGATTAAATTCTTGAGCAGAATTATAACCCATAGATTTTAAGCGTTCGTTCATTGCAGCCGCTTCTATAATAATTGGAAGATTTCGGCCAGGTTTTACAGGAATTTCAATCAGCGGAATTCTTACGCCCAAAATATCAGCAAATTTTGATTCAGTGCCAAGTCTGTCATAAATTTTATTTTGATCCCAAACTTCAAGTTTTGCAACCAACTGAACTTCTTTTTGTTCACGAATCGCACCAACGCCGTAAAGTTGAGCAATATTTATGATTCCAAGTCCGCGAATTTCCATATGGTGACTAATAAGTTTGTTCGCTCCTCGTCCCATAATAGAATTTCCGTCGTAACAAATCATTTCTACAATATCGTCTGCAACAAGTCTGTGTCCGCGTTCTATAAGTTCAAGAGCAGTTTCGCTTTTTCCAACGCCACTATTTCCAATCAAAAGAATGCCAGTTCCGTAAACTTCAACTAAAACTCCGTGAATAGTTTTAGTTTTTGCAAAAAGACTTGAAAGAACTCGCAAAAGACGAAGAGAAAACTCAGTTGACTCAAGCGTTGTTTGTAAAACTGGACAATTCGCATTTTCTGCAATAGACAAAAAATAATCATTTGGCAACATTCCGCGAGTAAAAATAACGCATGGAATATTGTAAGAAAAAAGTTTTTTTATGTTTTCAAAATTATTTTCTTTGGACAGTTTTTCAAGATAAGCAAGTTCTCCGCGACCAAAAAGCTGAACTCTCTCGTAAGCAAATGAATCAAAAAATCCAGAAAGTGCAAGTCCCGGACGATTTATGTTTGGAACAGTTAAGTTTCTCGAAAGTCCTCTTCTGCCAGTAACGCAGCGAATGCACAAGTCGTTCTGCCCAGATAAATCTAAATCGAGTAAGTCTAAAACTTTTATGCTTTTGTCAGACATAAAATTAGTATAAATCAAAAAAGATGTTTTTTCTATAGCGATTTTTTTTTAACGGCACTTATAAAAAACAAAAAATGTATTCACAACGAAGTTTCAAGTGAGTGCGAAAAGCAAGTCGAAGACACAAAATTTGCTCCAAAATAAAAACAAAATGTGCTAATCTTAATTTATGAAAACTAAAAAACAATGGTTTGAAAACGAAAACTTTTGGCTTAATTTCGCTCCAATTATGTTTGACGAGCAACATTGGGCTCAAGCGAAAGGAATTGCGACTCGAATTAAAGAAATTGCTTCGCTAAACGACGGCGACAAAGTTTTAGATGCTTGCTGTGGGCCGGGAAGAATTAGCGTAGAACTTGCACTTTTAAATCTTGATGTAACTGGCGTGGACATTATGCAGCCTTTTTTGGATGCCGCAGCGGAAACTGCTCACGACGAAAATGTAAATCTTAAACTTATAAATGCTGATATGCGACGTTTTTCGAGCAAAACAAAATTTGATTTGGCAATAAATGTTTACAGTTCGTTTGGATATTGTGATTCTGTGGAAGAAGATTTAAAAATTATTTCGAAAGTTTACAAATCGCTTAAAAAAGGCGGAAAATTTCTTTTAGAATGTGTTAGCCGCGAAACTGCTGTTAAATTTTTTACAGAAGGCGAATGGTTTGAGCGAGCGGGCAAAACTGTGCTAACGGATTTTTCTGTTCAAGGAGCGTGGGAAGGTTTAGTTTCTAAGTGGATTTTGATTGGAAAAGACGGAAGCAGAATTGAGCATAAATTTGTGCAAAGATTGTATTCTGCCGCAGAACTTCGAGACAAAATTTTAGAACTTGGATTTTCGTCTGCAAAAGTTTACGGCGGATACGATTTACGTGAATACAATCAAAATGCTGACACAATGCTGATTTTAGCTACAAAATAACTTTTAAAGTTTGCTCTGTGCGAGTTTCGATTTTTATAAGTTCTTGCAATTTTTCTTTTGAAGAAAATGGAGGCCATTTTTCTAAGTAAGTGTTTGATTTTTGACTTTTCTCAAGTGCGTCAATTTCAAGAATAAAAACTTGCCCTTCAAGCGAAAATCTTTTTAAGCCAACTGTCCATTTGTAATCTGTTCCAGAAAAAATTTGGTCGTCAATAAGTTTTTGATTTTTGTAGAGTCTTGCACAATTTCCCAAGTAAGAAATGTCAAGCAAAATGTCGCTTGCGTTTTGCGGAATGTCTGAAATTTTTATTTTGTAACTTAATGCGTTTTTATTTGATGATTTTGTGATTGACTGCGGATTTTCGCTTAAGTCGGCGAGATTTTCGTTTGAACTTGCGGAATTTTCTACTTCGACTGGCGATTTTTCAGTTTTAGTGAAAATTTTTTCAGTAAAATCGGCAGATTTTTCACTTTCAGCAGAAGTTTCTTCAGTAAAGTTTGCGTTTGTCTCAAGATTAAACTCAACTTTGCAAGTTTTAAAATCAGCAAAATTAACTTTGTAAAGTGCAAATCCGTTTTCAGTTTTTTCAAAAGTCAAATTTTCTGGAGTAAAATCAAATGGCGGATAAACTTTTAAAAGCGTTTCTTTTGTTGCGGAAACTATAATTTCGCCAAGTTCTGTTTCGTAAATTTCAGAATCACTTATAATTAAATGAGATTTTTTGTTTTTATCAAAAATTTTATGTGATTTTAATGCATCTTCTAGAGTGAGCGTAACTAAAGTTTCATTTTCTTCTTCGGATTTTGAATCAAAATTGTAATAAGTTTCTGGAGCATTTTTTACGTTAAAAATTTGCGATTTTTCTAAAAGATTTTGATTTTTTGGTCGAGTTGCATTGTAAAGAACAAAAGTTTTGTCATCAAGTTTACAAAGCGGCGTAACTAAAGCGGATTTTAAAACTGATTTTTTAAGTTTCATCTTGATTGGCAAAAAGAAAAAGTCGCCATTTTTTATATCAACTGGCAAAAATTCTTCGCTTAAAATTACATTTTTATGTTCAGACATTTTTTGAAGTCGCTGATAATTATTTACAAAAACGTAAGAAGTTCCGTTTTCGTTGATTCTAAAACTTTTTCTTAAATCACTCAAATTTTCTGGTTTTATAGGATTTTCTTTTGGAATAAAAGTTTGAGTTTCACAAAATTCTTCTCCAAAATCGTGAACAAAAAGTGAATAAAGTTTTATTTCATCATAACTTGAACTTGCAAAACCATATTCTCCGAGCGGTGCTCTAAAATCATAATTTTTTACGCTTAAATCATTTATGGAACCTGTCGCCTTGTTTTCTTCGAGCGTGGAAAGTTTTCCGTCTGGATTGCATCCTCCGTGATACATATAATATCCGAGCAAATTGCAACCACTTCCTAACTTTGCAAGACTCATGGCTCCAATATCTTTTCCTTGAGCAACTGGCCGCCTTTTGTAAGTTACTTGAAGTCCACCGCCAAGTTCCGCAGTAAGATAAGGAAATTTTTTCATATCAAAAGTCAATCCTTCGCCTAAACCAAAATCACTTCCAATCGCGTGATCGTTTCGCTCGTAAGTAAACACAAAGTTTCCGCTTGGTTCAATTTCTTGAGGGCGAGGATCCCAAGGAGAATCACAATATCCGCCCATAACCGGCAACATTCCTGCGGTAACTGCTCCGCCCCAACCTGTCGCTGTGTACAAAGGCACGTCAAAACCTATTTCTCTTGCCATTTTTTCAAGCCTTTTCATATGAGATTCGCCTTCTTTGCCAACTAATCCGCCGCAATGACCAAATTCATTTTCAATTTGAACAGCAATAATTGGGCCGCCATCTTTTAAGAAAAGACCTTGAACTTGCTCAAAGATTTTTTTGTAAAATTTTTCGACTTCAGCAAAATATTTTTCGTCATTAGTTCTCGCAGCAGGACATTTTTTTAAAAGCCAATCAGGAAATCCGCCGTTTCTAACTTCAGCGTGAACCCAAGGTCCAATTCTCAAGCACATTTTAAGTTTACATTCTTGAATCGTCTCAACAAATTTTCGCAAATTTTTGTCGCCTGAAAAATCCCAATCGTTTTCTATTTCTTCGTGATGAATCCAAATTGTGTAAGAACTTACAATATCAACTCCGCCAGCCTTCATTTTTAAAAGTGCTTCTTTCCAAAACTTTTGCGGATAACGTGAATAATGAATTTCGCCCATAATTGGAAAAAAGCGTTTTGAATTTTTTAGCAAACTTTTGTTGTCGTAAGTGTAATTGTCAATTTTTTTTGTATTTTTTGAATTTTCCATAAAATTTCCTTATTGATTTTTAAATTTGATTTTTGATTTTGTTTTTAATTGCCGTTTTTGTTTATTAAAGTGTAAAATTTTCGCTTATGCTGATAACTTTTTGTTTATTTGCTGATAATTTTTTGTTTAATTCTGTCATTCCAAACGATTTATGAACATGTTGAAGTATGTTTTAGAATTTGTTTATTTACAGATGCTGAATCAATTATTCGACTTCTCTCACCAAGAAAATTCAGCATGACAGAACTGCTTGCTATTTTCTGATTTAACTTTCAACTTAACTAAAAAAAAACGTCAACTCTTGTAGACAACACGCGTAAAGTTAAAGTCGCAAGATTTTCACTTTACTGAAAGTTTTTCAATTGACTGAAAGTTTCTCGCTTTTAGTGCTAAATTTGTGGTTTCGACTTGGCGTTTGCTAAGCAAAGTCGAAGTACAGCCACTGAGTGCGACAACAACTTGAAGTGAAAATTTTATTCCTTTACGCCGCCACTTCCCATGCTCAACATCATTTGTTTTTGAGTCAGCAAGAAAAAGATTATGAACGGAATCGCAATTACAAGTGAACCAGCCGCGAAATTTGTAAATTCATTTTTTTTGTCAGAAACAAAACTGAACAAACCTAAGGCAAGCGTTTGTTTTTCTGGACTTCGCAAAACCATTTTTGGAAAAATAAAATCCATCCAAGGTCCTGTAAAACTTGAAATTGCCAAAAAAGTAATAATCGGTTTTGTGATTGGCAAAATGATTGTTGAAAAAATTCTAAAATGTCCCGCACCGTCGATTCTTGCCGCTTCATCAAGATTTTTGCTAACTGTGTCCATATAACTTTTTACCATCCAAGTATTATAAGGAATGTTTCCAGCAACATAAACCAAAACCAAGCCCCACAAAGTGTCCAAACCGCCAATTCTTCGCAAAATTACGTAAATCGCAATCATTCCAACGAACGAAGGAAAAATCTGCAAAATCAGCAAACTCATTAAAAGTGGCTGCTTAAAAGTAAAATTGAATCTCGAAAAAACGTAAGCACTTAACGCAGAAATTATTACGGTCAAAATTGTTGTCCACAGCGCAATAATAAATGTGTTTTTAAACCAAAGCCAATAATTTGTTTCAAAAAATAAATGCTTAAAATGTTCAAGCGTAAATCCGTCGCCAAAAGGAACAATATTTAGCGAGGCAATGCTGTTTCCCGGAGAAAATGCTGCCGAAACTACATAAATCAACGGATAAAATACAAAAATCGAAATTAAAACGAAAATTAAGTAAATAAAAGTTTTGTTGATTATTTTTCCAGTTTGATAAGCGCGACTCATAATTCGCCCTCCTTGTAAGCCTTTGTGTTTTTAAACTGATAAATTGCAAACGGAGCCAAAACCACAAAGATAAGAACTGCCACAACCGAAGCATAATTGTATTTTTGAAGATTGATTGTGAGTTTATAAATCCAAGTGACCAAAATGTCTGTTCCGCCAGCGAGCGTTGTTGTTGAGTCAGCGACAGTTGGTTCTCCGCCAGTTAGGAAGTAAATAATTCCAAAGTTGTTGATGTTATGCGTAAAACTCATAATTATAAGCGGCATTGTTTGGTAAAGAACGAGCGGCATTGTGATTTTGCGCAAGATTTGGCTCGAAGACGCGCCGTCAATTTTTGCTGCTTCATATAAATCTTTTGGAATCGCAGTCATTGTTCCCATAGAAAGCATCATAAAGTAACCAAAGCCAGCCCAAAGATTTATTATTACACACATAATTTGTGCCAAAAGTGGATTTCCAAGCCAAGGAATCGCTTTTGTAATAATTCCCCACGCTTGCAGAGTTCTGTTTACAGTTCCGAAAGTTCCGTTTAAAAGATTTTTCCAAACCAACATTGTAATTACTGAAGGAACTGCGTAAGGCAAAATAAAAATAAATCTAAAAACTGAAGAAAATTTTATTCCGCTTTCTTGAAGCTGAACTGCAACCAAAAGTCCGCCAAAATAACAAGTAAATGTTGAAAGAACTGCCCAAATTAAAGTCCAAATTGCAATCCGCAAAAATCCTTTTGACCAAGTTGAACCGCCAAACAAAAGTTCTTTAAAGTTTTCAAATCCAACCCAATCAACTGTTGTATTTGGTGGAAGATGATTCGGAGCAGAATAATTTGTAAACGCAACGCAAACGCTAAACACAAGTGGCACAACTACAAAAACTAAAAGCATTACAAAAAACGGCGAAAGTCCCACAACTGGAAATGCTCGGTTTCCAACTTCAGCAATAGACGCTTTTTGACTTGGAAAACGTCCAGTTCTGCAATAATCTTCGTAGGAACGCTTTGCACCTTTTACGCTGATTACATAAACTGCAACAAAAAGAGCAATTACTGCAAGAACTAAAATTCCGTCAATCAGCATAAACATTGAATTATTTCTAAGGCGAACTGGCAAATCTGGTTGCGGAGAACCCAAAGTTACTAATCCAATCAACTTTTTTACAAAAAATGGACAGCAAGCTAAAAACGCTAATTCTAAAACTGCGTAAATTGAACCTTTTAAATATTCTTTTAAGTACAAAATGTGAGCAAGTCCCATAAAACAAATTGAAGAAGTTTTTATTTTTTTTGCGGAACTTCCATCTGGCAAAATTTTCATAGATTTTTCCTTTGATTTTCTGATGATTTTTATTTTCCGAGTATTGATTTGTCGCAAGCATCAAGTTCTGCTTTTACATTTGCACCATTCCAAATGTTTTTTGAAGCAGAATCCATTGCACTCCAGAAAGTTGCCATTTCAGGAATCGAAGGCATTGGAAACGAAAATGAAAGTTGAGTCAAAAATCCTGCAATGTAGGGACTGTCAACTTTTATATTTATAGAAGGCATTGCTCCAGTTAAATCAAAACGTAACTTTTGCATTTCGTCGCTGAGAAGAAATTGTGCAAAGTCAGAAGCTTCTTCTGGATGATAAGAATACGCACTTACGTACATTGCACGAGTTCCGCTAAAAGAAGCTGCAGGAGTTTCATCTCCCGGAAGTGAAGGAAGTGGAGCAACTCCAAAGTTAAGTCCCGCATTTTCAAAATTTTTCACATTCCACAAACCTGTTATGTGAAGAGCAGAAGTTCCTTTTTGAAACGCACCGTCAACTGTTCCAGTAGTTAAATCCGCAGCAGGAACGTCAAGAATTGAACGTAAACTTTGGAAAAATTCCATTCCACGAATAGAATCTTCTGTATTGATGTAAGTTTTTGAAGTTTCGCTTCCGTCCGCACCAAAAAGTCTGTTTCCATTTGATGTTGTAAAAATGATTGAGTAATAACTTGAGCCAACGTCCATCATAAAACCGCGTTTTCCCGGATTTTTAGAATTAAAATCGCTCGCCCAAGTTTTTAATTCTTGCCAAGTTTTAGGAACTTCATTTTCGCTGATTAAATCTTTATTGTAAAATAAAGCGTAAGTTTCGGCACTTACCGGATAACCGTACATTGTTCCTTTAAAAGTTAAGGCTTGAGCACAACTTGGAATTACCATTTCTTTAACTTGCTCAGGATTTTTTGTAGCAAGAACGTGTCCGCCGTTTACAAGTTCGCCAAGTTTGTCGTGAGGAGCCGCAAATAAATCAGGCCCAATATCCGCAGGTCCGTCTAAAGCAATAGTTCCAGCCGCGTCTCCAAGTTCAACATTTACAAATTTTATGTTGATGTTCGGATGAATTTCGTGATATTTGATAGCCGCTTGTTTAATAAATTCGTCAGGTCCGTCCAAAGATTCCCAAACCGTAAGTTCGATTGAGTTGTTTGATTTTGATTTTTTTATTCCCGATGATTTTGAACAAGAAACTAACAATGTTCCTAAAATTAAACAAGAAATTGCAGCAAAAATTTTTGCAGTTTTTTTCATAAAATCCTCCGATTTTGATAAAACACAGATTTTGATTAAAGGGCATCTCGAAAAACTTGAATTTTTGTTTTTTTTCGAGAAGCCTGCGAGTTTTAAGACTTGAAATTACAAGTCTTAAAACGTCGCTTCTTCAGAGTTACCTCTAAAAAATTCGTTCTAAAAGTAGTAAAAAAGTGATTTTTTTTTCACTCAACACGTATATTTTACACGCGTTGATTAGAGTTGTCAAATTTTTATTTTAAGATTTATTTTTGATTTTCTTGTGCTAAGCGATATTTTTTGAAATTGAAATTTTTTACTGAAACTTTTTTATGCTAAGTGGAACTTGCTTGTGCTAGTGGAAATTCTTTAAGTAATAGGGCGAACTGACTGCCGGCATCCTGCTGATTTCAAGAATTTTCTCTACAAATTTTCAAAATTTTTGCAGTTTTATGGCGACCTGCTCGAAACTTCGTTGCAAGTTCCTTGTCGCTATCTTCTGTTTTTAGATTGCGACCGACATCGTGTCGGTTACGAGAATTTTCGCTTTGCAAAAATTCTCTAGATCTTTGCAGTTTTACAGCGACATCCTTGTCGCTATCTTTTGTTTTTAGATTGCATCCTCTTAGTAAACGGGGCGGCGGTTTTTGCCGCCGCCCCGCCACAGAAGACCTAGCCCCGATTGTAAGGGCGTGCTTGCACGTTCTAAAACGCAAGTTTTAGAATGAAGCGATTAGCGGAACCACGAAAAGTAATCAAACTTCGTTTGCGGGTCTTGTTTGGGGCGAAAACTTAGCATAGAAAAATGAAAAAAAACGGTGGTTTGTTTTAGTTTCTGCACTAAACACAAACAATAGTGATTTCGAAATTGTCGCTCGAAACTTCGTTGCGAATACAACCACCGTTATTTATGTAAAGTTTTAAATATGCTCCAAACAAGAAAGAAAAAATTATTTTGCTTGACCGTAATATGCGTTTGGTCCGTGCTTTCTCATATAATGTTTTTCAATAATGTAATCTGGGAGTGGAGTTGCGTCCGGTTTTATTAGCAAAGTATTTAGTGCCATGTGACTAACCTCTTCTAAAACCGCTGCATTGTAAACGGCTTTATCGGCAGTTGCTCCCCAACAAAATGGTCCGTGTCCGCCAACCAAAACCATATTTACTTCGTTTGGATTAAGTTTTAATTCGCGAAAATGACTCACAATTAAGTTTCCAGTTTCTTTTTCGTAATCATTTTTTACGGCTTCTCGCGAAAGATAAGGCGTGCAAGGAACTTGAGTTTGAATATGATCTGCGTGAGTTGTTCCAAAAAGCGGAATTGGTTTTAGTGCTTGTGCCCAACTTACTGCAAAAGTTGAATGTGTGTGAATTATTCCGCGAATTTTTGCTCCGTCTTTTTCTGCAAATTCTTTGTACAAAACTGCGTGAGTTGGAGTGTCGCTTGAAGGGCGAAGATTTCCTTCTACAACATTTCCTTCTAAATCGCAAACAACCATGCTGTCAACTGTTAGTTCTGGATAAGGAACTCCGCTTGGCTTGATTGCAAAAACTTTTTGTTCTGGGTCATAAGAACTTACGTTTCCCCAAGTGTAAAGTGCTAAATGTTGAGCAGGAATTTGCATATTTGCTTCATACGCTTCTTCTTTTATTTCTTGATATTTTGACATAATTTTCTCCTTATTAGTAATGAATGTCATACTGAATTTAGTTCAGCATCTATTTTATGATTTTTTTTTATTGACAGCTGCTGAAACGAGTTCAGCATGACAGAATTTGTTATAAATCCACGAATTCCGCAGTGTGCTTTTACAAATTTTCAACCGCCGCTCTTTCTATAGCCAAACCTTTTTT
>CAZLXK010000004.1:0-39731 GCA_964563305.1 uncultured Treponema sp. | reverse complement strand
GCCGCTGTTTTTGAAAAGTCGTGTTGATTGAGCAAATCGAAATTACAAATATCAAGACTAAGAAAAATAAATTGTGATATAATTAGAAGAAACTTGAACAAGGCAAAAAGGCGAAATTTGTTAAAAAAAATGCAACTCACCGACATTCTATGTCGCTCTTGTGATTTATAATTATATTTGAAATATTTGAAACATCAAAAAGGAAATTAAAATGGCAAATACAAACTTAGGCAAAGCAAAATCAACAAAAAATGATGAATTTTACACGCAATATGCGGATATTCAAAAAGAAGTAAACGCTTATATTGAATATGACGAAAGCGTATTTCGCGGAAAAACAGTTCTTTGTCCGTGCGATGATCCTGAATGGTCAAATTTTACAAAATTTTTTGCAGGAAATTTTGATAAATTAGGCTTGAAAAAACTCATTTCAACTTCTTACGCTTACGATTCTAAAAATCCTAAACCAGATTTTGATTGGCAGCCGACGCTTTTTGAAATGGACGACCCAAAATACGACGCAATAAAATCTCCAAAACACGGAAAAATTTTTACGCTTACTGACCAAGAAGAACCGCCACGCAACTTAGACAAATTAAAGTGGCATTATCTTGAAGGCGACGGCGATTTTCGAAGCACAGAAGTTTGTGAACTCCTAAAAGAAGCGGACATTGTGGTTACAAATCCGCCGTTTAGTCTTTTTCGAGAATTTATCGCTTGGATTTTTGAGCAAAACAAAAAGTTTTTGGTGATTGGAAATATGAACGCAATTACTTACAAGGAAATTTTCCCACTTATTATGAAGAATAAACTTTGGCTTGGAAATGGATTCTCTGGTGGAAATGCATTTTTTGGTTTGCCACAAAATTCAAAAAGGATTTATGCTGATGGCGTATTACAAGATGATGGTTTGGTAAAGTTTAGAAACTGTGTTTGGTTTACAAATCTTGAACACGGAAGACGACATGAAAAACTTATTTGTCGACCAATGGCTGAAATCTTGAGACATCCTGGGCATAAAGAAATAAGAGAAAATGGTTTTCCAAAATATGATAACTATGATGCTATTGAAGTTTCTTATACAGACTCAATTCCGTCAGATTATAAAGGCGTAATGGGAGTTCCAATTAGTTTTTTGGATAAATATAATCCTGAACAGTTTGAAATTATAGGAATTAGTATGGCATCGAGTAATGAGGATTCTTTGAACAAAAAAACATATGAAGACTATATTGGATACAATCAAGATGGTACGAAGACAGGTAGAACGGGATCAACTTTTGGAGCTTGTCCAGTTATCAGAAAGAATGATGGAAAAACAGTTTATTATGAAAAAGATGGAATTCAAGTACAAGCAACTTATTGTAGAATTTTTATAAAAAATAAAAATATTTAAAAATAACAAAAAATTATTCCAAGATTTTTGTGATTTTTGAATTCTGAGGTCTATATATATAGTATAAGGAGTTTCTTTTTTAAGTCATTTTGAGTGAAGTGAGTATCTTTATTTTTGAGATACTTCGCTCTGCTCAATATGACTTTTAAACTTTATTAAAGGAGTTTTATAAAATGAATACAGAATTAAAATTTTACACAATCGAAGAAATCTGCAAAGGATTCATTTATAACGAACTTGAAGGAAAAGGACTTTTTGGCTTAAATGGTCGTCTTACAATTCAGCCAGAATATCAGCGAAACTATATTTACGCAGACGGAAGAAAAGATGTTGCTGTAATTGATTCAATTTTAAAAGCTTATCCGATTGGTTTAATTTATTTTGTAAAAACTCCAGATGATCGGCTTGAAATTTTGGACGGTCAGCAACGCATAACTTCAATAGGAAGATTTGTTACTTCAAAATTTGCAATAGAAATTAACGGTCGCTTTCAATATTTAGATTCGCTTCCAAAAGATGTGGCTCAAAATTTTTTACAAACAAAACTTACTGTTTACGAATGTGAAGGCACAGAAACTGAAATTAAAGAATGGTTTAAAACTATAAATATTGCAGGAGTTCCGCTGAATGAGCAAGAACTTTTAAATGCAATTTATTCAGGTCCATTTGTAACAAAAGCAAAGGAATATTTTTCAAATTCAAACAATTTTAAAATTACAACTTGGGCAGACTATGTTACAGGTTCTGCAAATCGGCAAGATTATTTAAAAACTGCACTTGAATGGATTTCCTCGCATCAAAAAATTACAGTTGAGCAATATATGGGGCAACATCGTAATGATGATAACATTGCGGAACTTCAAGGATATTTTGATGAAGTTATAAATTGGATTGATTCCACTTTCAAGGACATTATTCCAGAATTGCGTGGTCTTGAATGGGGCAGAATTTACGAAACTTATCACAAAAATCCGTATAATGTTGACCGACTTTGGAATCGCATAGAAGAGCTTTTGTCAGATGATTTTGTAACAAGCAAGAAAGGCGTTTTTGAATACGTTTTAGGTGGCGAGCAAGATAAAACGCTTTTAAATATTCGCGTGTTTGATGAACGCACAAAAAAATCAGTTTATCAAAAGCAAACTACAGACGCAGAAAAAGAGCATAAATCAAACTGTCCGCTTTGTGCTTTAAGTGACAACGTAAATAAAACAAAAATTTGGAAACTTTCCGAAATGGATGCCGACCACGTTACAGCTTGGAGCAAAGGTGGCTCAACTGATATTTCAAACTGTCAAATGTTGTGCAAAACTCACAATCGGGCAAAAGGAAATCGGTAAATTTATTTTTGCATTTGTTTTGTGTTTGGCAAAACTGGAAGATAAGTTAAGACCATATCTTTTAATTCTTTATAATGTTCTTTTTCGTTGCCAGTTCCAAGTTCGTTTACGTGTTTAACTTGGGCAATTCCTCGCATTTCTTCCAAATTGTGATAACCGTGCGACTTCATAAATGCTTTAAGTCCGTTTTGAATGTCGATTGCAACATTTGGATTTGTGAATTTTGCTTGACCAATTTCGATTGCCGAACAGCCAGCCATAATAAATTCAACCGCATCTTTCCAATTTGTGATTCCGCCAATTCCAATAACTGGAACTCGCTCTTCTGGAGGTAATTTGTTGATTTCTTCAACAACATCGTAAACTATGCGAAGTGCAAGCGGTTTTAATCCTGGACCAGAATATCCAGCGTGAACATTATTAAAAAATGGTTTGCCCTTATCAATGTCGATTGCAACTCCGTGAATCATATTTATCAAACTGATTGCGTCTGCACCGGCTTTTATACAAGCGAGAGCAACTGGACGATTGTCTGGTGCATTTGGCGAAAGTTTTACCATAAGCGGTTTTTTTGTAACTGCACGAACAGAACTTACACAATAATATGCAGTTTCTGCACTTAATCCCCAAGCAAGACCTGCCGCTTTTATGTTAGGACAACTGATATTCAATTCAATAATATCAACATCAGTTTTGTCTAAAAGTTTTGCACCTTCAACGTAAGATTCAATATCGCTTCCGGCAAGATTTACGATTGTAACAGGCTCAAGTTCCAACATTCCAGGCAAAAGATTTTCTATAAAGTAAGGAATTCCAGGATTTTGTAAACCGATTGAATTCATATTTCCGCCAGCAACTTCCAAACTTCGCTCGCCAAAATTTCCAACGCGAGGTTCATAGGTAACGCCTTTAGAAACAATTCCGCCCCAAGCGTTTACATCAGAAACTCCGCGGAAATTTTGTCCGTAAGCGAAAGTTCCGCCAGAAGCAATTACTGGATTTCTGAATTTTACGCCAGCGATTTCTGTAGAAAGGTCAGGTTTTTCATTTTGTTCAAGCGGTTTTCTTCGAGGAGCAGGTTTTGGAAATTCCAAGATTTTTGAATCAAAAATAGGTCCGTCTTTGCAACAACGTTTCAAACCTTCTGTAGTTTCTATCATACAACCAAGGCACGCTCCAAGTCCGCAAAGCATTCTGTGTTCCATAGAAATCCAACATTTGATTCCAAGTTCATCAGCAACATTTTTTACGTAGGCTAGGGCAGGAGTTGGACCGCAAGCGTAAATTAATTCGTAGCCAGCCTCTTGTATTGCTTCTTTAGAAAATGCAACTGGCAACATTCCGTGAATTCCAACGCTTCCGTCGTCAGTAGTGATTTTTAAGTTTGCAGCGTGAACATTTTCAAGTCCGTAAGAACCAGACTTAAAAGATGCATAAAAATCGTAAGTTCTGTTTGGCAAGGTTGAAGCAAGATTTGCAACTGGAGCCACGCCAATTCCGCCTCCAACAATTGCAATTTTTGGTTTTGATGATTTTAAAAGATTTTCTTCTGGATTTTGCCAAGCAGTTCCGAGCGGACCGATTATCGTCATTTTTTCGCCAACGTTCATGTGGCAAAGTTCTTGAGTTCCTTCACCTTTTTCCAAAATTAAAAACTGAACCGTAAGTTCTTTTTTGCCACGAGAATTTATTTTTTCTGAAGAATGATAAACGCTGATTGGACGATTGTAATTTACGTTGGACTTTTTGCTTTTTAAAAGATAAAACTGACCGGCTTTTGGCGAAACTTGTTCTTTTCGTTCAAGTTCAAAACTTGTTTGCAAAAAATAAACATTTGGTTGACCGTCAATTTTTTTTACAATTTCAACATCAACATCACCAAAAAAAAGTAAGCCTTTTCCGTTTTCATCAATTTCTGCTAAATCCATAAAATCCTCCGACGTAATGTTTTGCAATGACAATATTTAAAAGTTAGTACACGCTAACTATATATAATTTTTTGATTTTGGTCATCATCAAAATTTCACCTTTTTTTGACTATTTATATAGAAGAAACTTTCTGATTTTTGCACTAACTTAAAAATACTAAATTTTTTGACTTTGGTCATTAGGTGTAGATTTTTGATGGAAGTTTTTGGTCATGTTAATCAAGATAAAATTTTTGTTTTTGCAATGAGAATTTATATCAGTTTTATTGGCAATTATAACAATCTATATTATTGATTTTTTTCTTGGTTATCTTATGCTAACAACAATGCATTGTTGGCGAATGACAATTATGTGAAAAATCACTATAGATATTGATATTTTCGTCTTTCGTATTTTAAAGGCAATGCACAGATTCGGTGTATGGACAAGAGTTTTTAGTAGGCTTGTGTTGTAATTTTTTGACGACACGATGCGACTTGTCTTGCACATTTAAATTAATTTGTCTTTGAAGGAGGACAAGATGAAAAAAACAAAATTATGGATGTCGGTGACTTTTTCTGTTGTTGTACTTTTTGCGATGCTCGCCATTGTTGCCTGCCCACAAGGTGTTAATTCAGACAATGGGGGGGGGGGATTGAAGGCTTTGTCTATTTTGAGGGCGGGACTGTAACTGCAAGTGTGGGAAATGTACTCGGACCGTTTTATAGTGCGTCTGAGGAAAATCCTATAGAAGTGACCCCATTTTACATTGCAGAAACTGAAACTACCTATGCTCGTTGGTATGAAGTTTATCAATGGGCGATAAGTGAAGAACGTGGAGAACTGGTGTATTCTTTTGCAAATCCTGGAAGAGAAGGTAGCACAGGAACGATTGGAGCGGCACATATTGAAGGTAGTAGTCAGCCTGTTGTCAATGTTTCATATCGAGATGTGTTGGTGTGGTGTAATGCCGCAAGTGAAATGGATGGCTTGACTCCTGTTTACTATATAAGCGAAGTAGACAGAACTCCAATACGTGCGTCAGAACCATCAACTACCGCAGCAGGAGAAGGTAAGGCAGACAACGCTTATGTTGATACAAATGCGAATGGCTACAGATTGCCTACAGAAGAGGAATGGGAATTTGCAGCACGTGGGGGAAGGCCAAGCACTGATGAAAATGCAACGTGGAATTATAAATACGCAGGAACAAACGAAGATGCAGAACTTACCAACTATGCGGTTTACATCGATAACAGCAGTATGGAAGGAAGTGAAACTAAGGTATCGGCTAACGTAAAAAGTAAGAAACCTAATTCTGTAGGACTATATGATATGAGTGGCAATGTGCGAGAGTGGTGTTATCAAGATGGAGCAACTCTTTCCAGAAATACATTGCGTGTAACGCGTGGTGGATGTTTTGCGAACGGTGCTAGCGGCTGTACTGTTGAATATAGGAGTACAGGTAATAGTTTGAGAAGTGGTGGTCCTCAGCAAGGTTTTCGTCTTGTTCGAACAAGAAAGTAATGTAGATGCAAAACACAAGAAGCAGCTTTAAATGTTTCGAAAGGGAGAACAAGATGAAGAAAAATAAAAGAATGGTACTACTCCTGCTTATGACTACTGTGATTTTAGCAGCATTAGTACTGGCTTCATGTCAACTCAACACTGACGATAAAGAAAATATATCAGAGTCAACACTTGCTACTAAGGTTGAAAATGTCATTAACAGCCTAAATACAGTCATTAACAACACCGATGATGAGAACATTAAAAGAACAGCACAGAAAGTAACAGAAAGTGCAACTGCGATAAAGGAACAAATCCCTAGTTTGCAAACTAGTCATACAGCAAGTGATTTGTTAATTGAATCACTTGAAGGTTTGGTTACAAAATTCCAAACCTATTCTGAAATTATTACGTCCCTTGCACAAAAAGAAATGCTTAGCGATGATGAAAAAAGCAACCTACGAAACATCGAAGCAAAAGCTATTACATATACGATTGCCATTTCAACTAGCGGAACGGAAGCAGATATCACAAATGCTATTTCTACGGCAGATGCCAAGATCTCAAGTGGTAAACGCACGGCTATTTTTTGTTTGAACGAACACGGTAGCAATACAGCACCAACTGCAACTATTAAAGAAGACGGTACTTTAACGGAACCTATTGCCCCAACAGACAGCAACGGCTTTACTTTTGGTGGTTGGCACACAGACGCAGATTGTACGATTGTATGGAATTTTAGCGATGCACTTGCTTATGGAGAAACGGTGCTTTATGCAAAATGGATGAAGGTAACATTTAACACCAATAGTCCATCCACAACGGTTACAGTAACGAACAGCAACTTCTCATCACAGATTAACAAGGATGGTACGTTAACAGAACCTACTGACCCGACTGCCACAGACGACTTTGTTTTTGGTGGTTGGTACAAAGACAGAACTTGCACAAACTTAAGTGTATGGAACTTCGCAAGCGACAAGTTATCCAATGGCGAAACAACACTCTATGCAAAATGGATGAAAGTAACGTTTAACTTGAATGGATATGGTGGTAGTACTACACTTAATGCAACAATTGCTAAAAATGGCAAACTAACTGAACCTGAAACTCCAACTGACACGAATGGTTGGGTCTTCGCTGGTTGGTTCACAAAGAATGATCTTACAAGTTCAAGTGCCTTGAGTTTTACAGACACACTTAATTATGGTGAAACGACACTTTACGCAAAGTGGGTAAAAGTTAATTTCAATATGAACGGACACGGTAATTCTTTGCAGCCAAAACTTACTTTTGCAGGCAAAGGCAATATTCTTCCTCCTTTTGCGGACAAAAATTATGAGCCGGATCCTCAGATTGAAAGCGATAACACATATCTCTTCGACGGTTGGTATAAGGATCAAGAATGCACAGACGATAATCGTTGGAACTTTACCTTACACGCGCCAGAACACGGAAAAGAAACAACTCTTTATGCAAAGTGGCGAGTTCTCACAGAAACATTAGAAGCTTTACCTAATGATGCAGTACTACAAGATTATAGCGGAACCGTTTGGTTTATTGCTTTTAGCCAAGCGTTTGGACCGAGTACAGAAAAATCTATCATCAAAAAATCAGAAAGTGGAGATGGCAAGTTTGTATCTGTGGAAATGCCAGGCGGACAAGGAAAAGGAACGATGAACATGGGCGGTTACATTGTGCCAAATGTCTTGGTTACAAAAGATGGGGAAAAGTACAAACTCTCTAAAGGTCGTTTCGATGTTCCTAATGAAAGAAAGCGTACTGACGGAACTACCATGATGATGACAGGAATATCGCTTGACGGCACAATTGAAAAAGTCAATGGCACTTGGAAATTAAAACTGTCGGCTGTAGCAAGGCCAGGTACTATGCCATTAAGCGTTGAAACATTGTTTCAGCAAAAATAAATCAGACAAAATAAACACTATAAAAGTAAAAACACAAATCACTCGTTAATCGATTGGTTTGTGTTTTTTTATTATCTCTTGTACGTTATAAAAATTTTAATTTTAACATTAATTGGCGATTTTTGTGCTAAGTTTTTAAATATTTCCGCACTTTATTGCAATAACAAGAACTTTCTTGCGAAAAAATCTAGCCTTGATTGCAGAGAATCTAGCGAGAGCGATATTCACAGCGAAGTTTCAAGTGAGTACGGAAAGGCGGCCGAAGTTTTAAGATGTGCTCCAAATCTTGACGAAAAAATCAGCGTAATTTAATATTTTTTTGTAAGTTTATGAAATATTATTGTGCGATGGTTTTGACTGGAAGCGAAAAGTCATTTAAAGATGATGCGACGAAAGCCACAAAAGATTTTTTCCCGAACAGCAAATTTTTCTTTTTTGAGCGAAAACTTTTTACGCCAAAACGCGGTTGGTTTACGCTGCAATTTTTCCAGGTTACATTTTTCTTGAAGTTGAAAATCTTAGTCCGCAATTTTTGGAAATTCTTAAAAAAGTAAAAGGTTTTTGCAAAATTTTGCACGACAATCAAAATCCGCAAGAAATTAAAGGCGACGATTTAAAAGAACTTGAACTTTTTTTGAAAAACGGCGAGTTGTGGGGAATTTCTAAACTTAAATTTTCGCAAGGGCAAAAGGTCAAAGTTATTTCAGGTCCGCTCGTTGGCTTTGAAGGAAACATTGTCCGCGTGAACAGAAAACGCAAGCAAGTTACGGTTTTGTCAAATCTTACAGGTTTTTCGATGAAGTTTGATTTGAAGTTTGAAGAAGTTGAAGGTTTTGCTGATGTTGGAAATAGCACTGACGATTTTTCTGGCAGTAAAAAATTTGACTGACTGTTTGCATAGAAAATTGGCGTTTTTCTGCGAGAAGTCGAGATTTGTTTTTATGATTTTTTGGAGCGAGTTTTTTTATTTACCGCAAATATTTTTTTCTAAGAAATTATTAAAAAATTTAACCGTCCTTTCGTAGTTCCGTTTTCACTTCATTCTTCCGCTGTCGCTTCAGAACTTCGCTTGTCTGTCTGCGACAGTCAAGCGAAGCTACTACAGCACGGGCTAGGCTTGGTTGTTTTTTTAGAGAATATTTTTTAGTATAGAGAATATTTCTTAATTATAGAAAATATTTTCTAAGTAAACGCGGGGCGAGTAGCCGAATGGCATCTCGCCCCGCTTGTTGATCCACAGCCACAAGAAGAAGACAGAAACGTTCTTGCAGGGAAACCTAACTTTTCCCGACATTTTATTACAGAAAATTTGTAGCGTTTAGTTTTTGAACAAATTGACAGAAAATAATTCTGCGAGTAAAATATTTTTACATAAGTTGCGGTCTGTTTACGCTGAGCGTTTGGCTCATAAATAAGTGCAATGTCTACATTTACTCTTGCTGCGAGAGAAATCGCAGTCGGTATGGAGAAAATTTTCTGTTTCTTGCAAAAGTTTTCTGCCAGAAAGGGAGAAGTTGTAGGCGTTGCATTTTTTTGTGTTGTGTGAGCAGAGAGCGATTTTTTCTTTTTATAATTTACTGCGAATTTTTTTACACTTATCTTTAAAAATTTGAATTTTTGAACTTCTGTTATTTTGCTAGAAATTTGCAGAATAATAATTTCATTTTTATTTAATCTTAAATATTAAACTAATCTCAAATCTCAAAGAACTATCTTAAAAAAAGCAAAATTAATTCTTGCTATTTTGAAGATAAATAATTCTGTTTTTTAGTTATTTGATTCTTAAACATTCATCAAAATAAAAATCACCAAATGTCATTGCGAACTCTTGATTGCTGTTAGGCAACTTGTTTCAGAATCTGAAGAAAAATTTTTTTGAAAGGAAGAAATATGAACATCGCACTAATCATTGCGGGCGGAACTGGAAATCGTATGGGGCAAGACATTCCAAAGCAGTTTATGCACATAGAAGGTTGCCCAGTAATCGTTAGGACAATGCAAGCATTTGAGCGTCATCCGAATATAGACAAGATTTCGGTTGTTTGCCTTGAAGGTTGGGAAACTGTGCTTCGAGCGTATGCAAATCAGTATAACATTAAAAAACTCGAATGGATTTTTTTGGGCGGAAAAACTGGGCAAGAGTCAATTCATAATGGAATTTTTGGACTTAAGAAAAACGGTTGCAAAGGTGATGACATTATATTGATTCACGACGGAGTTCGACCGCTTATTTCGCAAGATATTATTTCTCAAAATATCGCTGTGTGCGAAAAATATGGAAATGCGGTAACTGGAATAAAATGCAAAGAAGCAGTTCTTGAAAGCGACAACGGATTTTCTTCAGAAATCAGCATTTCGCGAGACAAACTTATTAGAACGCAAACGCCACAGACTTTTAAGCTCAAAGATTTAATCGCTGCACACGAAGAAGCAAAATCAAAAGGAATAAAGGCAAGTTGTTTTCAGTGATATTTATTTTGAAAAAATAATTCTTATAAATCAACAATTTACTTTTTAATTTAGATATGAAAAAAAATCCTCTAAATATTTATATTTTATATGATTTTAAATGCAATGAAGCATACAAAATATATGAGTATCTATATAAAATGCTTTGTAGAGATTTACAACATCCTTTAAAAGAAAAAATTGGAATTCCAGTATATTTTTGTACCAATGATACCAAAACTAAAATTACAGATATTGATTTTAGTAAATCAGATTTGAACATTGTAATTGGTCTTGTGGATTTGTTTATGTACAGTTCTCAAGATTGGGATAATTATGTACGAAGAATTTTAGATAAAAGCCAAATACCTGATAGTAATGTAAAACTTTTGCCAGTTGCATTGACTGATTATGCGACGGATTTTGTAGGACTTAATAAAATCAACATTATAAAATATGGTGATAATAATATCTTTAATCATATAAGTGATTTTGAAATAAGATTGTACGATTTTATTATTTCTACACTTAGACAAAAAACAAATGAGTATTTACAGATTTTTATAAGTCATGCCAAAAAAGATGGAAAAGAAAAAGCTGATGAACTGAAATCTTATATCGCGATGAATACAAAGTTGCAATATTTTTATGATGCCAATTCGATAAAAGACGGAATAAATTTTTCAGATGTCATTAATAGAAATACTGAAAATTCTTTACTAGTTGTTTTAAATAGTGATGTTTACAGTGAAAGAGATTGGTGTCAAAGAGAAGTAATTACTGCAAAAGAGGCTGACTGCCCAATTGTTTTAGTTGATTTAATTAGTGGAAAAGTAGGAAGAGCTTTTCCTTATCTTGGAAGCATTCCATGGATTGCTTATAAAGAAGGTGACTGGGAAGATGTTTTAAAACTTCTTTTGCGTACTGCTGTTAGATATATGTATCAAAAATTATTTTTGAACTATCTTGTATATAATCGGAACTGTACAGACTGTAGAATATTGCAGTGTACTCCAGAGATTTTCACTATAAGTAAAATAACAGAAGATAAAATACTGTATCCAGAACCGCCTCTAGGCTTTGCTGAAAGAAATTTGTTAAAAAATCGTTATCCTTGAAAGAGATTTTATACGCCATCGTTTTATTCTGAATTTGATGAACCTATACTAAAAGATAAAAGAATTGCCATATCTGTTGCTGATACAAAAATTTCAGATAAATATGGCGTTTCAAATCTGCTTTTACATGATTTAGTAATGAAGCTTGTACGTTATATCATTATAAATGGTGGAACTCTTGTCTATGGCGGAGATTTAAGAAAAGAAGGTTATACTCAGAGTTTTAAAGATATAGTAAGAAATTATAAAGATTTGAAAGACATAGATGGCTCAAAAACTTTCTTTACAAATTATTTCGCATGGCCAATATATTTGGAAATTAAAGAAAATCGGGAAACTCTTGCAGATTTTAAATATTCAAGAGTGAAAATTGAATTTGTACCACCTCCAGAAGTTGAAGAATTGGACGAAAAAAAGTATTTAACTCCGGATTCCTTTGAAAATAAAGTTATATGGGCAAAGTCTCTTTTTAAAATGCGACAAGAAAAAGAAGAGAATACAGATGCAATTATCATTGCTGGTGGAAAGAAAAGTAATTTTAAAGGCTTTATGCCTGGAATTCTTGAAGAATTTATAACAGCCGTAAAGATGAATCATCCTATCTATATTCTTGGTGGCTATGGTGGAATGGCAAAAATCATTGCGGATGTTCTAGATGGAAAAATTCAATTAAATGATTTTAAAGAAATTCTTTTTGAAGATGAAAATTATAAATCATTTGTTGAGTTGTACAATAAAAAATATCATAATGAAATAAATCTTGATTATGTCTATTCAACAATAAAGGAAAATAAAAATCTTGTGAATAAAGGTCTTTCTGTAGAAGAGCGAAAGCTCTTAATGTATTCCGACAATATAATCGAATCAGTTGAACTTGTGTTCAAAGGATTGAATGGAAGTCTTTGAATTATGTACAGAGCATTCAATCTAAAGAATATTTCATTCAAAAAAGAATATGAAGTTGAGCTATTGAATCAGTATAATCAGCAACATAAAAATGATTGCAAGGAAATTCGTAAAAATATTAAAGATTTTGTTCTTCCTGACAAAAGTTTAGATGGTTCTGCTCTAAAAGAAACCTTTTTCCCAATAAACTTTAAGCCCTATGTTTTTATTTCTCATTCACATAGTAATGAAAATTTTGCAAAAGTATTTGCACAATATTTAGAGAATACTTTTGAAATAAAAAGTTTTATTGATTCATCTGTTTGGAGCGGATTCAAAGAACTAAAAGAGTCTTTAGATAATTACTTTATACAAAATTTAAATCGATATTACAACTCTGAAGATAGATATAGAGTAATTTCTCATATACATATAATGCTTAACACTGCTCTAATGCAGATGATTGACAGATGTGAGGCTTTTTTTTTTACTGAACACGCCTCAATCAATAACAATTGACGATTTGATTGGAGATTCGACTTATTCACCATGGATATTTTCTGAAATTGGAATGTTTCATTTGATAGAAAAACATAGACCACAAAGGTATGGTCAGGAATTGTATAATTTTTCTGAAGGAATAAAACAAAAAGTTGATTTAACGAATTTTACGATTCTTACATATAAAGACCTAAAAGAATGGAAAGATAAATATAAATCAAATTTTTGAGATATAAATTTTATTTTAAATAATATGAGTGCTTTATATGTTTTGTATGATATAAAACCTTTAGAAGTATAGGAGAAAAATATGATAAATATTGATGGTTTATTTGAGAATACAAGTTCGTTACGCCACAAATGTTTTATAAGTTATCATCATGATAACGATCAATATTATAAAGACAAATTTGTAAAACTTTTTGATAACGCTGCAGATGTGTTTATAGACAAATCTATTGGCGACGGCGATATTAACGATGACTGCAAAACAGAAACTATTTGGCAAAAAATACGAGATGATTATTTAAGCGACTCTAGTGTGACAATTGTTTTGATTGGAAAAGAAACTTGGAAACGGAAATATGTTGATTGGGAAATAAGTTCAAGTATTCGTGATACAAAAAATAGTTCACGTTCCGGGTTAATCGGAATTATTTTGCCAACTTATCCAAGATTTAAAGAAAATGAATATTATCCTAATACAATTCCACCTCGCTTATATGACAATATCCAATGTGGCTTTGCAAAAATTTATAACTGGTCTGAAAATCCTGCAATTTTACAGAATTGGATAGATGAAGCATTTAATCGAAAAGATAAAGTGAATCCTTGTAATTCAAGATCGCTTTTTAGAAAAAATAGAACTACTGATTCTTGGAAAAATTAAAAAAAGTTAAGAGGTATTTTTATGGAACGGTTAGGTAGTAAGTTTTATAAAGAAAGTTATTTAAAACGCCAATTTACGAATTTTTTTGCAACTAGTATGGAAAGTTCAAGTCAGCTATTGATTGAATCAAGAAATGGATAGAAGTCATTATGATTTTTTTGTATCACATAGTTCCGCTGATAGTAATATTGCATACGGTTTGTATAGAGAATTAGTAAAAAAAGATTTTGTTGTTTTTATGGATAGCATAAACGAAAAAGATACTAATATTGAACAAATTGCATCAAATCTGAAAAATGCAATGAACAAATCTATTTATGTTTTATATCTTCATAGCCATAATGCACAAAAATCAAAATGGACTCCATGGGAAATAGGATATTTTGATGCAAGAAAAGGCAAAGATAAGGTTTTTATAATGCCAGTGCTTGATGATAATAAAAGCATAGCAACATATGAAGGTCAAGAGTATTTAAAGATGTATACTGAAATTGGAGTAGATTATCTTGATAATTTAAAATGAGAATCGTATTAAATTTAATCTGAAAAAGTTTTTATAATAAGTCAATGAAAATTGAACTTTTAAATAGTGACGTTTAAAATAATTGAAGACCCTATAAAAAACTGTTTAAATGGCTAACAAAAAATAATTTAAAAGAAACTAAAACTACAAAAAATTATGAAAAAACAAAGGCAAAATGGAATTTAAACAAAAATCCCTCAAAAAGAACGCAATTCTCAACACAATAAAAACCTTGATGAGCTTGATTTTTCCGTTCATCACTTTTCCGTATGCATCTAGGATTTTGCTTCTTGAAGGTCTTGGAAAAGTAAATTTTGCACTATCTATTATCTCATATTTTGCGATTATTTCATCTTTAGGAATAGAAAATTACGGAATACGCGAGGTGGCGAAACTTCGTGATGACAATATTCAGCTTAGTCAATTTTCAAAAGAAATATTTTTTATAAACATGGTTTCAACTGTTGTTGCTTATATTCTTCTTTTTGTTGCTATCTCATTAGTTCCAAAATTCCGTGAATACAAAACTCTTCTATATGTCACAAGTGCAACGATATTGTTTACAATGCTCGGAATGAACTGGCTTTATTCTGTGCTTGTTCGATATAAACCTAAGAAATGGTACGAGAAAATTAATTCAAAAGATCTTCTTATCATCGAAAAATGATTCATTCAATATTTATAAAATTTTGGGCATATATTGCTAAAGATTTGCAGAAAAAGGATTTTATTTTGATATAGGGAAAAAATTGCTATAAAAATAAAACATACAATGGAAACTATGAACTGAAAAATGAAAGGCAAACGCTACCTTGCAAAAAACATGCTTTTTCTCACTATCGGCCAGTTCGGAACGAAAATCCTAAGTTTTTTTCTTGTTCCGCTTTACACGAGCGTTTTGACTTCGGCGGAATACGGAACGTACGACTTGTACTCGGCGACGGTCTCGCTTTTTGTTCCGATTCTCACGCTGAACATCTCCGACTCGACGACAATTTTCCTTCTGGACAAGGCGAATTCGAAGGAAGGCGTTGTTTCCATCAGTCTGAAGTTTTATTTTTTCTCGCTTTTGATTTTTGGCGCGGCGGTCTTGGCGAATGTCGCTTTCAATTTTCTTCCGCTTTTCAATGAGTTCCCGCTTTTTCTTTTTCTGATGTTCGCTGCGAACGGACTTTCGAATTTGCTTCTGTGCTACGCTCGCGGCTTTGACAGAATCAAGGACGTCTCGGTCTCAGGCGTTCTGTGCTCTGCTGTGATGATTGCGCTGAACTTGATTTTTCTGCTTCCGTTTCATCTCGGACTTGAAGGATATTATCTTGCGACAATCGGCGGCTCGCTTGTTCAGATTGTCTATCTTTGCTTTTCGATTAGGATTCTTAGGTTTGTAAGATTCAAGAAAAGTTATGAGATTGAAGAAGATTGTCATTCTGAGCAACGCGAAGAATCTTCTGAAAAAAAGATGTTTCGCTCCTCTCAACATGATAGGAACTTCGCTCAAAAAGACAATATTCTTCGTTCATCTGCGGAATCTGCGGGAGATTCTAATGAGGTTTCGATGAACTCAACCAGCATAAAACCATCAAAATCGCTTCAAAAACAAATGCTCGGCTACTCGTGCCCGATGATGCTGAACACAATTTCCTGGTGGATAAATAATGTTTCCGACCGCTACATGGTCACGGCGATGCGCGGAATTGTGGAGAACGGAATTTATTCTGTCGCGTACAAGATTCCGTCGATTCTGACGATGTTCCAGAGCATTTTTTCTCAGGCGTGGACGCTTTCGGCAGTTCAGGACTTTGACAGCGAGGACAAGAACGGATTTTTCTCGAAAATGTACGCGCTTTACAATGTGTGCATGGTTCTGCTCTGTTCGGTTTTGATTCTTGCGGACAGATTTCTGGCGCGGATTTTGTATGCGAAGGATTTTTACGAGGCGTGGGAATATGTTCCGTTTCTGCTTGTGTCGGTCCTGTTCGGCTCGCTTTCAGGATATTTAGGCGGGATTTTTGCGGCGGTCAAGGACTCGAAAAGCTTTGCAAGCTCGACGGTTCTCGGCGCAGTTTTGAACATTGTCCTAAACTTTTTCCTGATAAAAGTCTGGGGCGCGCTTGGAGCGGCGATTGCGACAATGGCGAGCTACGTTCTTGTGTGGGCGATGCGGCTTTGGAAAGCGGAGAAAATAATGAAGCTGAAAGTCTCGCTTGCACGTGACATTGCGGCGTACTTGCTTTTGGTTTTTCAGTGTGCGGCGATGCTTTTGAGCGAAAGTTTTAGCTGGCAAGGCTACGCGGCGAACGCGGTGATCTTGCTTTTGCTGTGCACGCTTTACGGAAAAGAGTTTAAGAATGTGGCGGAGTTTGCGGGAAGAAAGATAAGGAGAAAATAAATTATGAATGAAAACGAGAAAGTTTCGATTGTGGTTGCAATTTATAAATCTGAGAAATTTTTAAATAAACTGATTACATCAGTCATAAATCAAACTTACAAAAATCTTGAGATAATTTTGGTTGATGACGGATCACCTGATAACAGCGGAAAAATCTGCGATGAATTTGCACAAAAAGACAACCGCATAAAAGTTATTCATGGAAAAAATGCTGGAGCGTGTGAAGCAAGAAACAACGGAATGAAACAAGCAAGCGGAAAATGGCTTGTAATCATTGATGGCGACGACTGGCTTGAAACAGATTTTATTGAATATATGCTGCATCTTGTCCACAAAACGAATTCCGATATGGGAATGAGCACAGAAATTTTCACCACAAGAGATAGAAAGCAAACAGAAAATGACAAAATTGAAACTTGGACTTCAGAATACGCGGCGGCACAAATCATTCTTCCTTACATTGCAATTGGTCCGTGGAACAAAATTTATAATCTTGAAATGCTGCGGAAAAATAATCTTACATTTTCACGTCCATGGTCTGGCGAAGGACTTTATTTTTCATCTTTTGCGGCACAATACTCAAATCACGTTGGAGTTGGATACAGAAGAGTTTACAACTATCGCTTGAATAATGTGAATTCGGGTCTGACAAACTACAGGCTTGAAATGGGTACAAATGCTCTTGTAAACATAAGATACATAAAAGACAATCTTGTCATAAAATCTCCGCTTCTAATAAATGCATGCAACTGGCACATCTGGAAAAACTACAATTTTATTCTTTTCCTGATAATAGCGACGAATTCAAAAAAGGAAAATCTTGTGCTTTATAAAGACTGCCTCAAAAATAACAGAAGGCTTTTTATTTCAGCAAATTTGAAGGCTGACTTAAAGCCAAAGACAAAAATCAAATGCTTAATTCAAGGTCTGTTCCCTGTCTGGTTTGCAAAACGGACACTAAAGAAGCAGAAAAAAGCATTGGCGAAAGATGTCGCAAATTTGGAGAAATAGATGAAACTTTACAATCTTGCAAAAAGAATCGTGAAATCTCTGGGAAAAAAGGAACTGATTCCGATTGTGAGCGTTATTCCTTCAGAAAAAGCGCTTGAAAAGAAAACAGTTCTTGTCACTGGCGGAACAGGCGGAATCGGATTCGCTGTTGCTCAATCTCTAGTTGGTCGGGGGGGGGGAGCGAAAGTGATTATTTCCGGCACGAATGAAGAAAAACTTGAATTTGCAAAGAAAAAACTAAATGAAATTTCCGCAGGTTCTTGTAAAACTCTGAAAATTGATATGAATGATGTCCCTGCTTTTTCAAAAAAAACAGAAGAAGCCTCAAATTTGTTTGGCTCGATTGATGTTCTAGTTCATTGTGCAGGCGTTCACACAGAAAATGTTGATTTTTGGACTATGACAGAAAGCGAGTTTGACAGAGTTATGAACATAAACTTAAAAGGCGCGTATTTTATGTGCCAAGCTGTCGGAAAATACTTTTGTGATAATAAAATCAAAGGAAAAATAATTTTGATTTCATCTTCAAGAGGAAGCGAGTCGGCGTTTTCTCCCTACGGAATTTCAAAGTGGGGAATGAACGGAATGGTCAAGGGGCTTGCTAAGATTTTTGCTCAATATGGAATTACTGTGAATGCTATTGCTCCAGGCTCAACTGCGACAAAACTACTGGGCTACGAAGAAGGAGAAAGCATTTCAACAGATGAAAATTTCACTAGAAGAATGATTTTGCCTGATGAAGTTGCAAATCTTGTTTCTCTTTTGGCAAGCGACGCTAGGAATATGATTGACGGCGAAATCATACATATTTCCGCTGGACGCGGAGTTTTTGACATAAGGTGATTTAGAAGAATATGAAGACGAACATCGCAATTCTTTCAATGCAAAAAGTTATAAATTACGGCTCTTTTCTGCAGGCGTACGGATTACGCAAACTTATTAAATCTGTTTGCACAGCAGACGAAGTAGATTTTATCGACATTGTTCCAGGAAGAAAACTTGAGATTAACAATATTTCGAAAAAGCAAAAAATCAAGAACATTTTGTCTGCAACAAAAAATGGACAGTTCTTTGAAAAAATCAAAGACAAAATTTTTATGAAGAACTTGAGAAATCAATTTGAAAATGAGTTTTTCCCGCTGCTGGATTTGAATACAGAAAATAATTCAAAATATTTTTCTTCTGTCGTAATTGGAAGCGACGAAGTTTTTCATTGCTGCCAGAACGCTTCCTGGGGATTTTCCACGCAGCTTTTGGGAGATGTGAAAAACGCAGACAATGTTTTTTCTTACGCCGCGTCATTCGGAGCGACAACTTATGAAGGTATTTTGAACTCTAGGATTTTAGATGAAGTAAAAGAGAATCTTTCAAAACTTTCGGCAATTTCTGTGCGTGATGAAAATTCGAAAAATATCATTCAAAAAATCTTGAACAAAGAGCCTGAAATTCATTTAGATCCTGTTTTGATAAGCGATTTTGAAAATGAAATAGAATCTGCAAATGATTTTTCTGCAACTGAAAAATTTATGATCGTCTATTCTTACACAGGAAGAATCAATAATCGGAAAGAGATAGAAAGCATAAAAAGTTTCGCAAGAAAGAACAACTTGAAAATCTATACAATTTTTTGCCGCTACAAATGGGCAGACAAAACCGTGATTCCAGAAACTCCGTTTCAGCTTTTAAAAATATTCAGGCATGCCGAATTTGTGGTTTCAGACACATTCCACGGAACAATTTTTTCAATAATCTCGCATAGAAAATTCTGCACACTTGTAAGAGATTCAAACAGAGAAAAAATCACGAGTCTGCTTGGAAAGTTCGGTTTAACTTCTCATGCAGTTGAAAATCCAAACGAACTTGAAAGTAAGATTTTAGAAAAAATAGATTTTGCGGCGGTCGATCAAATCCGCGAAAGCGAAAAACAAAAAAGTCTGAATTATTTGAAAAGGAATTTAATTTATTGCTGAAATATGACATTTACATATTTTATTTATAGTACTATTTTAATTTTCAGTTCTTTTTTTGCCTTATGTACTGAATTATCAAAAAGAAGGGATACAGAAATTATCTTTCGTTTTTTATTGTTCATAGTTTTTTTATTGCCGGCAATTTTTAGATATGATATTGCTGCTGATTACTCTGAATATAAAAGAATATATGACAATGATCTTTTTTTTGATTATGCAGAGCCTGGCTTTAGTTTCATTTGTTTTTTATTAAAAAAACTAGAACTTTCTTCATTTTGGATGTTCTTTACAATAGCATTTATAACTTACTTTTTAATTTGTTTTTTCATAAAAAAGAAAAATTTCTTTCTATTCATTGTTTTTTATATTATTTATTATGGTTATTTCAATACTTATGATCAAATAAGGCAAGCGTTAGCTTTACCTTTTATTATTTTTTCATTTTATGCTTGTGAAGATAAGAAATATGCAAGGATAATTCTTTTTGTTCTAGTAGCAGCCCTTTTTCATTTATCATCTTTGATTTTTCTAATTTTAATTCCGCTTTGTTCCATAAAAATTAATAAAAAAATTAGATATATTTTGGTTATAGCAATATCTTTGTTATTCCTAAAAATAGATTTTGCAAATTTTATTACTAGATTTTATGAGGATGCAGGATTCAGATATTTAGGATTATTCGTTAATTCTTTGGAAAAAACTTCTTCGCTTGGGTTTGGATTGCTTTTGAAACTCATTTATCCAGTTGGTTATATTTATTTTAATGAGCATAGCAAAAATAAAAATCAAGTTTGTTATAGAAATGAAAATTTTTGTCTTCTTTATGTACTTTTTTCTTTTATGGTACTTCGTTTTGATATATTGAATCGTATTAGAGATGTAATTTGGGTTGGAATGCTCTTTTCTGTTGGGAAAATTCCAGAAAATAAATGGAGAAAGATTTTTGAATACTTATTTATTTTTATTGGAGTAATTTTATATTTATATCTTATAAATGTGAGCGTTCTTCCTGGAACGAAAAAACTGGCGCCATATCGTTCTATTTTTGATTAATCAGATTTTTTTAAGTATGAAAATAATTTCAATTCTTCTTACCGACATCACAAAAACAGCGGGCACAGAGCGTGCTGTTGTGAATCTTGCGAACATTTTAGTTCATTTAGGTTATTCAGTTTATATTTTTAGTATAGATTCGAAAGATGGGGTTCCTGCATATCATTTGAATCAAAAAAGCAAGATTTTTCATTTTGGTTTGCGAATTGCAAGTGCAAAAGGTTTTTCAAAACTTACTGAATATAAAAAATTGAAACGAAAAATCGAAACTTTAGTTGAGGGAGAAAAAATTGATTGCATTATCGGAACTTATTCTTTGTTTAATGTGCTTATCACAAAAATAAAAAACGTGAAAACGATTGGCTGCGAACATTTTAATTATTTTAGCACATCAAAAGTACATAGAATTGTGCGCCGTATTTTTTATACGAAATTGGATGCAGTTGTCGTTTTAACTGAACATGACAAAAAACATTATCGGTTCTTAAAAAATTGTGTTGTGATTCCAAATTCACTTTCGTTCAAAACTGAAATAAAGACTTCTTGGAGTGAAAAAAAAGTTCTTTCAATTGGCCGACTTACAAAGCAAAAAGGTTTTGATTTGTTGATAGAAGCTGCAAAAGAGCTGAAAAATGATTTTTCCGATTGGAAATTTGAAATTGTTGGCTTAGGCGAAGATGAAAAAATGTTAAAAGAATTCGTTTCAAGTTATAAACTTGAAGATTATGTTTTATTTGTGCCACCAACAAATGATGTTGTTTCATTGTACAAATCCGCAAGCATTTACTGTATGTCAAGCAGGTGGGAAGGTTTGCCAAAGGTTTTAATAGAAGCACAGACTTGTGGACTTCCTATTGTTTCTTTTAATTGCCCTGAAGGTCCAGCTGAAATTATTGAAAATAACAAAAATGGTTTTTTGTGTGAAATAGAAAATCCGCATAATTTAGCACAAAAATTAAAAATTCTAATGAAAGACGAGCCGTTACGTGAAAGATTTGGAAAAAAAGCTTTTGAAAGTAGCAAGCGTTTTTCTGTAGAAATTATTGGTAAAAAATGGCAGCAGCTTTTGGAGAATTTATAATGAGCACGAATATTCTTCTCTCTATCATCATTCCCGCATACAACGTGGAGCGTTTCATTTCCCGCACGCTCGAAATGCTCATTTCGCAGAATCTTGACGGCTGCGAAGTGATTGTCGTGAACGACGGTTCAAAAGATAATACTCTTGAGATTGCAAAAAACATTGCACAGAAAGATTCACGCATAAAAGTTGTATCGCAGGAGAACAAGGGCGTTTCCGTTGCACGCAATGTGGGAATGGAACACGCGAGCGGAAAATACATCTACTTTATGGACAGTGACGACACGCTCACCGGCGGAACTCTTGATTTCTGGCGTGAACTTCTGCATGAAAACTCGAACTTGAAAATGTACGGTTTCGGCTACAAGTCGGTTTCTGAAAACGGCAAAGAGAAAAAATATATCTACAAGAAATTCGACAAGAAGACAATTGAAAATCCGCTATTAAAGCAAATTTTTTTGACAAAAAAAATTTGCTTTAATATATTCAGTTGCATATATGAAAGCTCTTTCCTGTGCGAGAACAATTTACATTTCACGCTAGGACTCAAAATCGGCGAGGATGTGGAGTTCATCCTTAAAGCCTTGGACAAGACTAATTCGCTTTACTACGACGCGCGCGAATGTTTTGTGTACTTGATCCGCGACGACTCCGCGATGCAAGGATACAAAACTTACAGTATGACACAATATCATTCATTTGAAATTCGTCGTGATATTTGTCTGAATAAATTTTATCAGCAAGAAAATCTTAAAAAATATTCCAATTTTTGGATTCAAAATCAACTGCTCTCCAACATATTTTATTATATTCGTTCAAATATTCGTGACAAAAAAATAACAGAAAAGTTGATTGTCGATTGCGATTTGTTAAAACTAAAGGCAAAGTCAGGCGCATTGAAAAATGGTTTTGCAATCAAAATTGCAAAACTGATTCCTCTTAAAACTATTCTAAAATTATTAAAAAAGGAGAAATGAATGCAAGCTGTAATAATTACCGCGTACCAGAATCTTGAGCAAGTTTATAATCTTGCGAATTTACTTAAAGGCAAGTTTATTGTTTATATTCATTTTGACAAAAAAATGGATTCAAAGAAAATCAGCGAGCAGCATTTTGAAAAGCTTCCGAATGTTCATATATATTCGCTGTTTCATATAAATGGGAGGGGCGAGTCATCTTTGGGCAATTTTATATTTATGTAAGGAAGCGTTAAGAAACAAAGAAATCACTTATGTTCACATAATTTCCGGCGAAGATTGGCCATGCAGAACGCCTGAAGAGATTTATGACTACTTTGAAGGCAAAGATGTTGTCTGCCAGCATTTTACAGAAATTTCAAAAAACAAACTGATACATACTCAAAAGTATTATGCGTTTGTGAACGTAATAAATTATAAAAATATTGGCTGGAAGATTTTTGTACTCGGATTGTGGTTTTTGCAAAGAATTTTCAATGTTAACAGATTAAAGAAACTTGAATTTCCACTTTATCTAGGACTCGTTTGGGGAGATATTCCTAGAGGTGCATTGGAATATTGTTTTGATTTTATATATAAAAATTCTAAATTTCTTGTTTTCTTAGAATATGGAAGTGCTTCTGAGGAAGTTTTCTTTGGCTCAATTCTTATGCAGTCAAATTATTGGAAAAGCCGTTGTGTTCAGAAAAATTTCCGCTATATTCAGTGGCAGAAACGAAACGGCTTTTATCCGTCAATTCTAGATGAAAGCGATATAAACAATATTGAAAACGGCGAATATTTTTTTATGCGTAAAGTGAGGATGCCGATTTCTGAAAAACTTGTAGAGCATTTTATGAAGGAAAATTAAAGTGTTTTTATACACAACGACCGCACCGGTTGGAATCTCTACAAAGCGTCGGTTAAGGACGGATTCACCGAGGACTTCTCTCGTCACTGGAAATATGCGAACTGAGAGAGCTTATATCAGGGCATCTCGAAAAATCTGAATTTCGCCTTTTTTTCAAGATGCCTACGACTTCTAACTCGTTAAAATAGCACGAGGTGAGAACATTGCGTTTTCAAAGTTACCTCGAAAAACTTCACTTTTTCGAGGTTTCCATCACAATTTCAATTCTTCCCACGGAACAAGGTTTCCATTTTTTGTTTTTAGCGCATTTTATCCCGTGTAAATTACGTTGCAGTTTTGTGCGGGGCCGTCGGAAAATGCTGACCAATGCTTTAAGTTCTTAAAATAATCTTCTGAGTATGTCGCGCCTGATTTTATTTCCCAGTCAAGAATGTTGTCTTTTATTGAATCTGAATTTTTTGAAAGAAGGTCGATTTCCACGCCGTTTTTGTCTCGCCAGAAAGTCAGTTCAGGCTTTTTTCCATCGTTAAACGCGTTTGTTTTGAATCTGTTTATGACAAGATTTTCAAAAAGGCTGCCTCGAAGGTAGTGTGTTGCCAGCTGCGATTCATTTTGAATTGCAAGAAGCGAGCAGACAAGCCCTGTGTCGCAGAAATACAGCTTTGGACTTTTTACAAGGCGTTTTGAAAAATTGCGGTAGTCGGGCTGCAAAAAATAAATGATGAAGCAGGTTTCAAGAATCGAAAGCAAGGATTTTGCTGTTGTCGCTCCGATTCCGCAGTCGTCGGCAAGATTCTGAATGTTTAAAAGCTGACCGATTCTGCCGGTGCAAAGTTTTATAAATCTAGCGAATGTGTCAAGATTTCCGATATTTTTAAGCTGCCGGATATCGCGTTCCGCATCAAGTTCTATGTAATCTTTGTAAAACTGCTGTGGCTGAATATTGCTGCTGAAAATTCGCGTGTAGCCACCTGTGAAAATCTGAGCATTAACGCTTTCCGTCAAAAGTACGGCATTTTTAAGTTCTTCATACGAAAGTGGAAAAAGTTTTAGCACCGAAGTTCTTCATGCAATCGACTGGGGAAATTGACTCCATCATGTTCATGTTTTGGGAGCCGGTAAGAACATACATTCCATTTTTTTGAGCAGAATCAACATAAGCCTGCAAATACGAAAACAATTCAGGTGCACGCTGTGCCTCATCAATTATTGTGTGATTGCTGTAGGTTTGCAAAAATCCCTTGCAGTCTTGTGAACAAAAACTCCGCATATCAGGATCTTCAAGAGAGACATATTTTCAGTTAGGAAGCGCGTTTCTCACAAGTGTTGTTTTTCCAGATTGTCTTGGACCAGTTACAGTTACTATTGGGTACATTTTAAGCAAGTTTAGAAAGTGAGTCTGAATGGCTCGGTTTATCATAGCATTAACATCCTGGACAAATTCACTTTTAAAAAGCGGATTTGTCCAGATTAAGTGAAAAAGTAAAGTCATAAGGAAAAATCATATGCAACATTACAACTATCTTCTCGTAGGTGCGGGTCTGTTCAACGCGACTCTCGCGAACATTTTTGCTTCCAAAGGTAAGTCGTGCCTTGTTGTTGAAAAGCGTCCGCACATCGCGGGGAACATCTACACGGAAAATCTTGACGGAATCAACGTGCACAAGTACGGAGCACACATCTTCCACACTTCAAACAAGAAAGTCTGGGACCTTGTGAACAAGTTTGCGACATTCAACCGCTACACGAATTCTCCAGTGGCGAATTTTCACGGCGAGATTTACAATATGCCGTTCAACATGAACACTTTCAACAAAATCTGGCCAGACGTTGTGACTCCGGATCAAGCGAAGAAGAGAATCGCGGAGCAGGCTTCGGAAATGAGTGGCAAAACTCCGCAGAACTTGGAAGAGCAAGCGATAAGCCTTGTTGGGTGCGACATCTACGAGCGGCTTGTAAAAGGCTACACCGAAAAGCAGTGGGGGAGAAAATGCACAGAGCTTCCGCCTTCGATTATCAAGCGGCTTCCAGTCAGGTTCATCTACGACAACAACTATTTCAACGACGATTTTCAAGGAATTCCAATCGGCGGCTACACGAAAATGATTGAAAATATCCTCGGCAAAACTGAAGTCCGCTTGAACTGTGACTTTTTGAAAAACAAGGCGGAACTTGAAAACATCGCGGACAAAATCATCTACACGGGAATGATTGACGAATTTTTTGGCTACGAGTTCGGCGAGCTTGAATACAGAAGCCTTCGCTTTGAAACTGAGAATTTCCAGGGAAACGCAGTCGTGAACTACACGGATAAAAAAACGCCGTTCACAAGAATCATCGAACACAAGCATTTCGAGTTCGGAAATCAGAAAGTGACGTATATAACGCGTGAATATCCTGCGAAGTGGAAACGCGGCGATGAGCCTTACTACGCTGTGAACGACGAGAAAAACAACGCACTTTATCAAAAATATGCAGAACTTGCCTCAAATCAGAACAAAGTGATTTTCGGCGGGCGGCTCGGAATGTACAAATATTTCGACATGGACGACACAATCGCCGCTGCATTCGAGCTGGCGGAAAAATTCGAAAAGTAAAAGGAGTTTCTGAATGACATTCTCACTTCCTCAGATTCCGTGCAAAAACGCTTTCAACGCTCTGCGCCTTTTGTGCTGCCTCATTGTGATTACAATGCATATTCTAGACTTGTCACACACTTTCTCGGTTTTGCGTCCGCTGTTTGACGGGCACGTTGCAGTTTGCATTTTCTTTATTTTGAGCGGATTCTGGGTGACGCGCAGCCTGCTTTCTTCTCCGGATTTAAAGACGTATTTTCTAAAGCGGGCGAAAAGGATTCTGCCTTTGTACTATATTTCTGTCGGGGGGGGGTATTAGTCTTCTCATTTGCCAGCACGCTTTCCTTCGTGGAATTTTTTACAAACTCGGAAACTTACAAGTCCATTTTCTGGAACTGCGTTTTTCTGAACTTCATGCATTCGACTTTGCCGGGCTGCTTCGGAGAAAATCTTGCCGCAGTGAACGGCACGCTTTGGACAATAAAAATCGAGTTGACTTTTTACGTGCTTCTGCCGGCTTTGATTTGGCTCTTGAAAAAATTGAAAAATTTTCGACAAGTGAATGCGGCACTTTTAGTTTTGTACGCGCTTTCGGTTTTGTATGCTTTTTTGATGCAGAGATATGCAGCGGCTTTGCATTTGCCTCATCAGCTGGCAAACCAGTTTCCGGCTTTTGTGTGCTGCTTTGTTTCTGGAATGTTCTGCCTCTTCAACTGGGAATGGATTTTGCAGAAGCTCAATCTCCTGATTCTTCCGTGCGTTGTTCTTTTTGTGCTTCATTATTTTGCCGAAACTGAATTCCTGATGAGCACCGTGCTTGCGGTTATCTGCGTTTTCTTCGCGATGAAATTTACATTTTTAAGTTCGGTTGCTGGCAAAACTGATTATTCATATCCGCTCTACCTTTTCCATTTTCCGCTGATTCAGCTTATGGCGCATTTTAGATTTTATGATTCAAGTTTTCCGCTTGCTTTTTTTCTGACTTTTGCAGGAACGTTTCTTATTTCGGTTTTTGCGACAAAACTTTTGAATGAGAGAAGCGTTAGCGCTGGTAGGGGCGGCGAAGCCCTTCCGAAGCGAAGTGTAGGAATGAGCGTTAGCGAACCCCAGACATAGCGACCCGAAGGTTGAGTGTAGTCGAAACTGTAGGGGAACGCCCAAAACAGACTCTGAGTCAAGTTCAGAGTTACATAATTTCTGAAATCAATCGAATTTTTTTTAAATTTAAGCATCACATCAAATCTTAAAAATCAAAGAAAAAGGAATTTCTCATATGAACGAAGAACTTGTTTCAATCATCACGCCGATGTACAAAGGCGCGGCTTTGGTTGGCGACACGATAAAGTCGGTGCTCGCTCAGACGTACACAAACTGGGAGATGATTGTTGTGGACGACTGCTCGCCGGACAATGGTGCGGGCGCGGACGTTGTGCAAAGTTTCGCTGATAAGGATTCTCGCATTCGCCTTATCCGCGCGAAAGTGAACCGTGGCTCTTCGGGGGCGAGAAATCAGGCGATGGAAGTTGCAAAGGGAAGATTTTTCGCTTTTCTTGATTCCGATGACATCTGGCATGCGGATTATCTTGAAAAAATGATGTCGCGCATCGCGGAAAACAAAGACGAAACTGTGGCGGTTTATTTTTCTTCCTACCGCAGAATGAACTCGACATGCACAGAGGAGCTTTTGAAGCCTTATGTTTTTGAGGGTAAGCGGAATTTCAGGCAACTTTTGCGTCACTGCCCGATTTTTCCGAGCGCGGCGATTGTGGATACTTCAAAACTAAAAGAGGAAATATTTTTCCGCGAGGAACTCAAAGCTTTGCGAGATGACTATGTTTTTTGGCTTGACATCATGAAGGGCAGACTTTGTGCGCTTGGATTCGTCGACATTCTTGTTGACTACAGAATGCGTGGCGACAGCATGACAGCAAGCAAAACGAAGATGATAAAGCCTCAATGGAACATTTATAGAAAAGTTCTCAGGATGAATGTTTTTTCTAGCCTTTGGTATTTGATGTGCTGGGGCGTGAACGGAATCGTGAAATACAAAGTCGGAAAGAAATCATAGATAAAATAAAAGTCTTTGAATTAATATGTTCTGATTTAAAATTTAAATATAAAAATTTTCTAATACTGATTTCTCTATTTATTAACTATTGATAAACAAACTATTAAATATAATTTTCAAAAAATATATATTGATTTTTTCACACTTCAAATTTATATTTAAAATAGGGAACAAATAATAGTTCAATAGTTCAAATGTCGATTTTTAAACCACGTATTTTTATTAGTTCAACATTAGATTTAGCGGATGCTCGAAAACAAATAAAGGGAATTTTTGATTCAATAGGTGCAGAAACATTAGAGTATGAGGTAAATTTAACTCCATCTTCTGCAAAAATGTCTTATCGCCAAGATATAATTGACTCAGATTTTGTTATTTTTATTTTTTCTGAGAAATATGGGCAAAAAACTAAAAACGGAATTTCTGGAACTCATGAAGAATGGAATATAGTTAAAAATCGACAAATCCCTTGCCATGTATATCGCAAGAAAACAGAAGCTAAGGATAAAGAACTTAGTAATTTTGAAGAAAAAGAAATAGAACATAATGAAGTTTCATACTATTATTTTGAAGATGAAAAGGATTTGATTGACAGAATAAAATCAACATCTTTTCAGATTGCACATGAAATAGCTCTTTCTAAATTAGATAAAGCGGATGTTGATATTAATATGATTCGCCGTTTAGCGATTCATAAGGATTCTGAAACTTTATTAAAAATCGTGCGACCTATTGAAGAAATTTTAACAACATCTTCTGAAGCAATTCCAAAAACAACGAATATTTTATCACTTGTTATAGAGGAAAATTTATATCCTAATATCGAAAATCATGGTCTTTTTATAGACAGCGAATTAAATAAAATTTTTTCTAATTTTATACAAAAATGGCATATATTTTCAAATATGCAACGAGAGTTGTATTTTCCAAAACATGATATTTTGTATCCCTTGAATTCTCGAAAAGATATTACTCATATAAGTCAGATGGTTCTTTATCCAAATAAGGTATTAGAGGTGAAGTCTTTGGATAAACCATACAATGAATTGATAAAAATTTATTATCGATTAAAAAAAAGATTTATAAAATTGAATGAAGATTCAGCTTTTTATTATTTTTAGAATAATTATATAAATTGTCTTATTATGATTTTTATGTTTTATATTTTTCCCCAAAAGAAAATTAAGATTTTTTTGATCTTCTAGAGATTAACTTCGACTTTATTTTATAAGAGGTAGTGCTTAGCATAATATTTTGAATTGTGCGACTTTTTCCCAACAAGTGTTGCTTGAACTTAAGCAACTCCAAGTTTTCGAAATAAACCGCAAGTTTTTTGCAGTCAGCACAAATCTAAAACTTACCAAGTCCAAGACGCAATGCAAGTTTCTTTACTTCGAGATTCAACTTCGTCTTCCACAGAATCTATCAAATTACAGAAAAAATCCAAGCCAGTTTTCTCTTCAATTTCATCAATCGAATAAACGTATTTTTGAATTTCTGAATTATTAGACGTGTTTGTTAAACCTTCTTTGTGCGGAACATAAAAGCCAAGCGTAATATAATTTTCTGAATTTTCTGTGTCTTGCGAATCTTTTTCGGCAAGCAAAACTGTGTAATACGCAGAAGGAACCGCAAGTCCTTTTGAAGAAAATCCGTTTGAATCGGCAGTTGGATATTGACCGTCGTTAGCTTTTTTAGTTCCAGTAAAAACTTTCAAAAGAGTTTTAGTGTCGCCACCTTTTGTAATATAAACGCGAGAATATCCAGACGACAAAGCATTCTCGCTTAAAGAGCGAACTTTATCTTCAACTTTCCCCCAAAATCCTTGATTAAAATCACCAATTTGTGGAGACATATTTGTTAAGTAAAAAGTTTGATTGTTTGCCGTTTGATCATAAAATCTGTCGGCACTTGCAATAATGTGTCCGCGATCGTAACCGTCACTTGTGTAATCAGATAGGTCAGTTCCGCCTGAAGAAACTGGAACTTGAGGATCTGGCTGAAATCCGTAAATGCCAGTTGGATAAATTTCATCTTTAGACATTTTATCACTTCGAGTAACTCCGCTTGAACTTTCAATCAACTCCGAATCAAAATAAAATCCGCTCCAAATCGCATGCTTTAACTGCGAATTCCATTCAAAGTTGTAATTTAAAACAGTTTGCGAATTATAAGAAACCGTGTGTTCTACATAAGTATTTTCCGTATTGATTTTTGCACTTGAAAGAAGTATAGCGTATTCGCCAAGTTCCGAACTGTTTGCATTTGTGTTAGATTCGCTTGGCCCGTCAAAACTGCTAGATGTAACCGTAAACGTTGCTTCGCTTGATTTAGAAACTTTGCCAGAAGAATCCACCGCGATTGCATAAATTGTTGCACTTTCATTAAGCGTAAAACCGTTTTCGTCATATTTTGTTCCATCTTTGTCAGTCGAATAATTTATAGAATAAAGTCTTTTTTTAGAATAATAAATTTCCACATTTGGCGTGGCACAAGAAAGTGTAATTTTTGTATTTTGATTTATAGTTCCGCCGTTTGGTTCAAACACAACTTGACTTATAAAATTTTGATTTTCGGCAACTTGAGGGCAAGAAATAAATAAAGCCTGAGTAAAAAAAAGTGAAATGAAAATTGTCAAAATTAAAAATATTTTGTTCGCGTGTTTCATTTTAATCCCCAATTTACAACAAATCGTAAAGAATTCTTAGCCTATCAATTTTATTACCGAATCGCCCCCCCCCGCAAGTAAAATTTTGTTTTTTTCAGCAATAATTTATTTTTTGATTTTTTTGGAGCATATTTTTTTTAGTGACGCATTGCTCTTCTTGCAAAGCGTTCGCCCCAAACAAAACCGCCCTTACGGTATTCCGTTGTCACTCCATTCTCTGCAAAATATGTCATTCTGAACTTGTTTCAGAATCTGTCAATACATAAAATAAGTTGATTGCTTATAAAATTAAATTTTCATTTTGCAGAGAACGCTTCGCGTACCTTCACGGCGGGCTAAGTTTTCTTTCTTCTCTCAAACCAACGCCGACAAGGAGGTCGGCATAAAACTGCAACGATCCTAAGAATTTGGAAAGCAAATTCTCGCAACCGACAAGACGTCGGTAATAATGTAATAAAAATCTTGACAACTAAATATAAAATGTAATAAAATATATTACAAGTAAATTTAACAAAATAAATATTCAAAGTTAAAATATAAGTTGAGGCAAAAAAATGCAAACATCAGATTACTTAAAAATTCTTGTAGAAGAAATTCATTCAACAGTTGTGGCAACTTTAGATAAAAATGCTCGTCCAGTAACTCGCTGCATCGATATGATGCTTTATGACGAAAACACAGTTTATTTTCTTACGGCAAAAGGTAAAAATTTTTATGCGGAACTTATGGAACAAAAATATATTAGTCTTTCAGCAATTCAAGGTAAGCGTTGCATTTCACTTTCAGGCACAATCGAAAATATAGGAAAAGAAAAATTAGATGAAATCTTTGAAAAAAATTCTTATATGCAAAAAATTTATCCAAACGAAACAAGAGACGCTCTCGAAGTTTTTAAGTTTACAAACGCACAAGGAAATTTTTTTGACATTTCAGATCCAAGCCACGTAACTCGCGGATTTTTTTCGCTCGGTAAATCTAATTCTAAGCAAAAAATTTCTGATTTTCAAAAAATAAATTCTGGATATTTTGTAGACGAAACTTGCATTGGTTGCAAAAAATGTTTTTCAGTTTGCCCGCAAAAATGTATTGAATTTGTAGAATCAGCAAATAAAGAAATTGTCAATAAAACTAAAACGCAAAAAGCAAAAATCAATCAAAATCGCTGTTTGCATTGTGGAAGATGTTTTGAAATCTGCCCAGCACAAGCAATCCAAAAACTTGGATAAAAAATTTTTGTTTTTAGGTTAAGTAAAGAAAATGAATTGTAATAAAAATCTTGACATTAAAAATAAATTGTAATAATATTTGTGATATAAAACTGAAGTTAAACTTTAAGGAGAATAAAATGCAAATTTCAACAAAATTTACTATTGCAATTCATATTTTGGCGGCAGTGGAATTTTTTGGTAAAGATGAAAAAGTAACAAGTGATTTTCTTGCTTCGAGTATTGGAAGTAATCCTGTGATTGTGCGCGGAATTATGTCTGACTTAAAAAGTGCTGGTCTTATTAAAACAAAACGTGGACCTGGCGGAATTGAACTTGCAAAGCCACTTAAACAAATTACTTTTTATGATGTTTATGAAGCAGTTGAAAAAAATAAGGCTGAACTTTTTAATTTTCACGAAAATCCAAATCCAAAATGTCCAGTTGGAAGAAATATTCACACAGCTTTGGATGAGCAACTTGAAGAAGCACAAAGTGATTTTGAAAAAGATTTAAAAAAATATAAACTAAGCGATGTTGTTCAAAAAATCCACGAACAAGTTTCTAAAGAAAAATAAAAGTGAGTCTTAAGTTTAAGATGTAATAGCTTAAATTTAGACTTTTTACTTTTTTGTGAAGTTATGTCATTTTGAACTCGTGGTTGGCAAGTTTCGCAAAGAAGATAGAAAATCCAAAATATTCCTAAATTTTCTTTAAAATTATGCAAGTAAGATCGTCTTCTAGCGGGACTTCGCCTGTGTATTCTTTAAAAGATTTTATCACATTAGAAAGCATTTGTTCTGAAGAACCGTTTCCTGCGGCTCTAAAAATTCTTGCTACATTTTCAGCACCAAATTGTTCGTTTTTATCATTTCTAGATTCGTAAAGACAATCCGTGTAAAGCATTACGCTGTCGCCAGTTTTCATACCAAAACTAATTCCAGTGTATTTTGCACGAAGTCCGCTGATTCCAACCACGCTTCCAACTTGGCTGTTATCTTTTAAAGCTACTTGAGAAACTTTTCCGCTTTGACCAGATCGAAATAGAAGTGCAGGATGACCGCCGTTTACGTATTCAATTTTGTCATCATCAATTCTTAAAATAATTCCTGTAAGATAATTTTCAATGTCGCCTTTATCTTTAGAAATTTCGTTGCTGATGTTGAGCATAACTTTTGCAAGCGATTTATCTTCATTAGTAAGATTTTTTCTAAACTCTCTTTTGATGATTGTTTTTGAAAGCATCGTAACTAAAGCCGAAGCAATTCCGTGTCCCGAAACATCAAAAAGGCACAAACCTTGCAAATTTTTTCCGTCAGTGTAAAAATCAAACAAATCTCCAGAAACTCCAGACGCTGGCGAAAAAATGTATGAAATTTCCCAACCTTCAACTTTTGGCGCAGAATGTGGATAAAAATTTCGCTGAACATTCACAGCCAAAGCTATGTCGCGTTCAGATTTTTTGTTCATATCTTCAAGATATTCATTTGCTTGCTCAAGTTCGGCATTTGAATCCGCAAGTTCTTTTGTTCGTTCTTCAATTTTTTTCTCAAGATTTTTGTTCAAGTCTTCAACTTCAAGCCTCTGACTTTCAGAACGATCTAAAACCTTTTCATTAAAAGACCAAGCGTAAAGCAAAATCAAATTTGCAACGATAATTCCAACAGCGTTTATGGCAAGTGCACTAATCATAATTGAAGGAGCATAATCAAACGCCGGTTTATAAACTGTAAAAACGCTTACAATATGTCCTACAAGCGAAAATGCGTGGAATAAGTGAAGTTGAGTTTTTCTTAAAGCAAACATATAGTTTACGCAGGCAATGCAAACTGAAAACGCACAAGTTCTAAAACACATAATAGTTGAAAGGTTATCTTCTTCGGTTGCCATAGGAGCAAAAAAAGTTATGAACAGCGTTGAAATAATAAAAGCAACAGTCGTAAAATATGAAGCAAGTCTAACTTTTCCAATTTTTATAAAAATCAGTGCGAGAAGAAAAAATATGCAAGGTAAAAAAAGCAATAAACCAGTTTGAACTAAATTGTATAAAAATATAACAGCAAATGCGAGTACAATAAATCCTGGAATGCAAACAAGACAACCAATTACAAGGTTTGATATTTTTTGTTGTTCTTTATAAGGCAAAGCGTCGTAAGTTTCTTTGTGAGGAAGAAATTTTTGGATGAAAGACATTTTAACCTCCTGCAGAGTTCTTTTTATTATAATAGAAAAGTTAAAAATCAAAAAAAAATTTTTGTTTTTTTGGAGCAAATTCTTTTCTTACAGCGAATTTCTAAAATGCTAAGTTTTCGCCCTAGACAAAACCCGCTTTTCAGGGTTACGGCTTTCGCCTACATTCTGTGCAAAATTCACGGTGATTGAGCAGCGTTGAAATCACCAAACGTATGGAATTTACTTTCACTTAGTAAAAAAACTTATAATTTTGCACAGAACTCGTTTTACTCGCCCTTACAATCGGGGCTAAGTTTTTTATAAACAATCAAAATTTTACTTGACATTTTTTTTTGCTATGTTATAGACTAGCCTCGTTTATCGGAGGACTTACAATCGTAAGTGTAAGACCGGATAAGATAACGAATATTCTGTTTGTCAGAGGTTTTTCTTGCGTATGAGAAGACCGGAAAAGAAAGCAGTTATGTTCGGTTTCTTGTCCGGTTTTTTTGTTTTAAATTTTATTGGAGGATTTTATGGATTTATTGAATGGAAGAATTCGCCCACTTTACTTTAAGTATTTAGCGGCGGCGTTCGGAAGTGCAATGATTACATCAATTTACTCAATCGTTGACATGGCGATGGTTGGTCAGTATCAAGGTCCAAGCGGAACTGCAGCTCTTTCTGTTGTCGCTCCAATCTGGAACATAATTTACAGTCTTGGCTTGCTTATGGGAATTGGCGGTTCTGTAATTTTTAGCACAATTCGCGGAAAATCAGATCTTGATAAATTAAACGCAGACAAAACTCGAGGAAACGAATATTTTTCTGTCGCCATTGTAGGTTCAATCATTTTAGCTTTGCTCGCCTGGATTGGAATTGTTTTATTTGAAAAGCCGATTCTTATGTTTTTTGGTGCAAACGAAAATTTACTTCCGCTAGCACAAGATTATTTAAAACCTATAAAATTTGTAGTTCCGTTTTTCTTGTTCAACCAAATGCTTGCTGCGTTTTTACGTAACGACGGAAATCCAACTCTTGCAACTGCTGGCGTTTTGGCTGGCGGAATTTTCAATGTTTTTGGCGATTACGTTTTTGTTTTTCCGCTTAAAATGGGAATGTTTGGTGCGGGACTTGCCACAGCGATTGGCTCTGGAATTTCATTCTTTGTGATGATTTCGCACTTCTTCTCAAAAAAATGCACGCTTTCTCTAAAAAAGCCAACAAATTTTCTTAGCAAACTTGGAAAAATTGTCGTTACAGGATTTTCAACTTTCTTTATTGACGTTGCGATGGGAATTTTAACAATTTTGTTCAACCGTCAGATTATGAAATATTTAGGAGCGTCGGCTCTTTCAGTTTACGGACCAATTATAAACGTAAGCACGTTCGTTCAGTGTTGTGCGTACAGTGTAGGGCAGGCGAGTCAGCCAATTATTTCAGTTAATTTTGGTGCTAAGAATTGGAAAGGAATTCGCGAAGTTTTAAAATATTCACTTTACACAGTTGCAGCATTTGGCATTTTCTGGCTTGCATTAAGTGAACTTTTCCCAAATCTTTACATTCGCATTTTTATGAAACCAACACATGAAATTTTGCAAATTGCGCCACAGATTATTCGCCGATATTCACTTTCGTTTTTGCTTTTGCCACTGAACATTTTTTCAACTTATTATTTCCAAGCTTTGTTAAAGCCAAAAGCAGCGTTTATTGTTTCAGTTTCGCGTGGATTTTTTGTAAGCGGAATTTTGATAATGATTTTGCCAGTTGTTGCAAGTGCGTCTTCAATTTGGTTTGCAATGCCAATTACAGAACTTGTTGTAGCGTTTTACGCAGTTTTTATGATTATAAAGTTTACAAAAACTCAAAAATAAGAAAATATTTTTATTTTTTTAGTAGGGCGAGCAATCGCTCTACGCCCGCACTTTGTTGCGTGCTACCCATAAGTTGCAATATTTTAAAATCCTTGGGCGATTAAATCTTTGAATTACAACAAACATCATATCAAGTGTGCAAGATAAAACTGAAGTTATAAAAAAAATCCAAAAACTTCCCAAAAAAATCGAAGCAAAAATTGGTAAAAAAGACAAAACGGCAATAATTGTATGAACAATTTCTGCTTGACACATTGCACTTGCAATTTTTTTTGCAGAATGAATTTGCAAATTAAAAAGTTCTGGATTGAAACTTGGCATTTTATCTTTCCAAAATTTCACTTTTAAGATTTTATATAATTTTCTTTCATATTTCTTTTCTTTAAAATATTTTTTTGTGTAATCAAAATTATTGTGAAAAATTGTATTTATTAAAAATCCAACAACAAGTCGCATTACAAAATGATATGAAGTTGTGCCAAAACTTATTGCAAAAGTTAAGAAAATTGATTTTGGAAAAATTTTATAAATCACAAAAGATGTAATAGTTAATATTACAAAAATAATTGCTAAACTTATCATAAAAATTTGAAAATTGTTTTTTGAACTTTGAGAATTCTTCATAAGAAAAATTATATAAGTTTTTTTTATAAATTTCTTTCCCTTAATCAAATTTGTTGTAATAATTTTCTTGACATTTTTAATGTAATAAAGTATATTACAAATATAAATAAAGAAAGTGTCATTCTGAACTTTTTGATTGTCGTTAGGCAAGTGATTCAGAATCTATTTACAGAATGGAGGTAAGAAAATGTATTACATAAATCCAAACACGGTTTTTACACGCGGACCAAATATTTCTTTTGAAGAAAAAATCGATATTTTAAAAAATCAACTTGCAGTGGCGGACGCAGTTGTTATTGGTGCGGGAAGCGGACTTTCTACTGCGGCAGGTTACGTTTATTCTGGCGAACGGTTTAAAAAATACTTTGGTGATTTTGAAGCAAAATACGGATTTCACGATATGTATTCCGGCGGATTTTATCCTTACGAAACTTTAGAAGAATTCTGGGGATTTTGGTGTCGTGCAATTTGGATAAATCGTTACGCTCCAATTCCAACAGATTTATATAGAAGACTTTTTAGTCTTGTACGCGACAAAGATTATTTTGTGCTTACAACAAATGTTGACCATTGCTTTCAACGTTCAGGATTTGAGAAATCGCGACTTTTTTATACGCAAGGTGACTATGGACTTTTTCAGTCAAGTGAGCCAAGCGGAAAATCTGCGGAAAAAACTTACGACAATTACGAAATTGTAAAGAAGATGATTTTGTCTGAAGGTTTTACGATTGATGAAAATAATAATTTGATTGCACCAGAAAACGCAAAAATCAAAATGTCAATTCCAAGTAAATTGCTTCCAATTTGCACGGATGACGGAAAACCAATGACAACAAACTTGCGTTGTGATGACACTTTTGTAGAAGATTCTGGCTGGCACAAAGCGGTGCAAAATTACGAAGATTTTTTAGCAAAGCACGAAAAGTCGCACGTTTTGTTTTTAGAACTTGGAGTTGGAATGAACACGCCGGTAATAATAAAGTTTCCGTTCTGGCAGTTTACGCAAAAAAACAAAAATGCATTTTACGCTTGCATAAACAAAGGCGAAGCTGGTTGTGCAGAAAACATTGTAAATCGCAGCGTTTGCATTGATTCTGGAATTGACGAAGTTTTAGCGGAATTGGAAAAGTGATTTATTCCCAAACATTATTGCTTTTTCCGCTTTTCGAGTAAAAGCATATCGTCGCCGAAATCTCTACACTCGAAGAAGAAATCTCCGCTGCAAAGGAAATTCGGTCGAGAATATATTTTGCAAACAGATTGTCGGGTTAAGCCCGACAATGACAAGGTTTTACAAAACTTATTCCACAGTTACAACTTCAGAAAAAATTCCTTGTCGAACTTTTTTGCTGATTCTTCCGCCAAAGGAAAACGCAGTTCTTACAATTAAGCGATATTTTCCAGCGACAAGAGAACTTGGTGCGTTGAATACAAGCGTGCTTGCAGTGTTTCCCATGCTAAGAGCATTTTTCGAAACACAAATCCAGTCAGAAATATCTTCTTTGTAAGAACCGTTTTCATCGCACGGAGCAAAAAATATGCCAGCGTTTAAAGTTTCATCACCGGCAATTTTAAGACGCTTTCCGATTATTTTTACAGTTCCGCCTGCTGAAATTTTACTTCCTTCAGTTTCGGTTTTCATATCTAAAATAGAAGAAATTTCTGGTTCTGTTGATTTTGTCACATCTTCGCCGACCGCAACATTTTTTACAGATTCCAGCGTAAGTTCTGAAGGTGTAAAAGCCGCCGTCATAGAAGGCACATCGCTTACATTTAGAGTTGCGGTTTCCATGCTTGAAGTCGGTTTTATGTAAAGTGTGCCAAGTTCAAAAATGTCAACTGATTTTCCTTCTTTTAAAAGTTCAATCATACCATCTCGCAAAACTTCGCTTGCATAAAGCAAAGTTGCCCTAGTAAGATTTTTTTCTGTTTTTAGAACCTTATCTAAAATATTTCCTATGTAAGCAGTGTTGCGTTTAACCTTTGCATAGGAAAAGTCTTTTGTTGTATTTGTTTTTGGAACAGAGTGAATTGTTACATTCACTTTGTCTGTTAGAGAATTTCTTCGATCGTTCATAGCGATACCACGTTTATATAATTTTGTTGCGAAATAGATTCGCTACTTGACCCCGGCGGTCGCACGTGATACCTTTTATTCAACGAATGTAAGTGTTCACGCACTTTAATAAGCTGCTTTCTGCGCCAACAGAAAGTGGCTTTTTTTATGTTCTTGCATCACCGACTAAAGACGCAAGAACTAAAACTTTGCTTTGCATAAAAGATTGTGCCTCCTCCTAATAGTCTGTTTCTTAAAATACATCTGCATCATAGATTTTTTCCAAAATATCAACTACGTTTTTGCCATCGATTTTTGCATTTAATTCAAAATCTGTAAAATTTTGAAAAGAATTTTCAAATGTGCTTTCGTTGTTCCACTCCCAAAAAAATATCTTGGCAGGTTTATTATCTTTTTCAACTCTTTCTATTCCATATCTTTTTCCAGCATAGTTAAAGTCTATATTGCTGTTCTGTTCGATATAAATTTTTAATTGTGATTTATTCATTTTTACTGCTCCTTTTTGGATTTTTAGGATTGCTCTGTAAATTTCGTTTCTTTGACCATAAAAGCGTTCCCACCAAATGTCTTTAATTCCTGAGCGTCTGCCGTTATAGATAATTCTGTTCATAGAATCACCTCCAAAATTGATTCGCCCAAGTCGCACCAACGGCACGATTTTTCTTGAGTTTTTTATCTTTTTTGGCGATAA
>CAZLXK010000003.1:3648-39846 GCA_964563305.1 uncultured Treponema sp. | reverse complement strand
TCTTTCGCGGATAGAAAATGCTAAATTGTTGGAAGAAACTTTTGAACTTCCCTCTGATTTTGAATTTGAAAAACGGACTGGAGATTCAAAATTCGGTGCGTTCTTTAGCGGAAAAATCGAGCATTACGTGATTGAATTTTATGATGAAGCTAGAAGAATTGTTTGCGAGCGAAAATGGGCAGAAAATCAAAAAATTACAGAAAATGAATATGAAACTTGCATTGAATTTGATTCAACTCAAGCATTAAAAATAAAAGCGTGGGTTTTATCCGCTGGATGCAATGCACGTCCATTTCAGCCGCAATGGCTCGCAGATGAATGGAAACGTAATGTTGAAGAAATGTATAAAATGATAAAATAAAGTGAATTACAATTTAATCTAAGGCAAAACCGAATGGCAAACATCATTTGTCCAAAATCTCTTTGTTATAAAATCAACATATCCAGCACTTCAAGATTGTGCAATAGTTATAGTATTTGCTTTTCTTCTTTGCTGATTCGAGTCGGTCGGAACAATCATCACTCAAGCTCCACGGTAATCCTGTCAATTCCAGTGCGAAATTCGTTTTCATTCACAACAATTTCTTTTAGTTCAGCGTTCAGCTTTTTTATGTCAACTTTTTCACGAGTGTCTTTTGCTTCTACGTAAGTTGAAACGCTTAAGTTGTAGTCATTTTTTATAACAGTTTCCAAGTCTGCGGAATTTGAAAATCCTTGAATATCTGCCTTAGAATCGAAAACTTTCATAATTTTATTTATATGCTCATCTGTAAGAACATTGTTGTTTGTTTCTTTTTGATAAAGTTCGCCTGCTTCTATGAACTGAATTTTTGAGTCAGTTTTGTGCTTTGAAAGAACCAAAATGTTTACTGCAATTGAAGTTCCGTAAAAAAGATTTGGTGCAAGTGAAATTACGGTTTCCACAAAGTTATTGTCTACAAGATATTTTCTGATTTTCTGCTCTGCACCGCCACGATAAAAAATTCCCGGAAAGCATACAATCGCAGCCCTTCCTTTGCTCGAAAGATAATGCAATGAATGAAGAATAAATGCAAAATCGGCCTTTGTTTTTGGTGCTAAAACGCCAGCCGGAGCAAAACGTTCATCATTTATTAAAGTTGGGTCATCACTTCCAATCCAATTGATTGAATACGGCGGATTTGAAACAATCGCATCAAAAGGTTTGTCTTCTCTAAATTGCGGATCTGTAAGAGTGTCGCCAAGCTTTATGTTGAATTTATCGTAGTTTATGTTGTGCAAAAACATATTCATTCTTGCGAGGTTATAAGTTGTGTGGTTAATTTCCTGACCAAAAAATCCGTCTTCAATTTTATGTTCATCAAATTTCTTTTTTGCCTGCAAAAGAAGCGAACCAGAACCGCAAGCCGGGTCATAAATCTTGTTAACGCTTTCTTGCTTGTAAAGTGCAAGTTGTGCAATCAACTTTGAAACATTCTGCGGAGTAAAAAATTCACCACCTGACTTTCCAGCATTTGCAGCGTAGTTTGAAATAAGAAATTCATAGGCATCACCAAACAAATCAATCTGATTTTCGTGAAAACTTCCAAAATTCAGTCCAGCAACTCCGTTTATAACTGCCGCCAGTCGAGAATTCTTTTCTTTTACTGTGTTTCCAAGACGATTACTTGTTGTGTCAAAATCAGCAAAAAGTCCTTTTATATCTTGCTCAGAAGCGTAACCTTTTGCTGAACCTTCAATTTCCGTAAAAATTCTTGCCAAATCTGTGTTTAAGTTGGGATTTTCATTTGCAGTTTTTGCAATATTTTCAAAAAGTTGGCTTGGATAAATAAAATATCCTTTAGTTTTTATTGCATCGTCTTTTAATTCCGCCGTTATGACTGAATCTTCAAGATCCGCATAAACAATGCTTTCATCGTCCGCCTCAAAATACGCAGAAAAATTTTCACTTATAAATCGATAAAAAAGTGTTCCTAAAACGAACTGCTTAAAATCCCAGCCATCAACTGCACCTCGAACTTCATTTGCAATTTTCCAAATTTGAGCTTGTAATTCTGCTCTTTGCTGTGTGCTTTGCATATTGTCTCCCTTCAGTCTTTTAAGTGAATTTTATTTTTGAATGAATTTCATTATATAAAAAAAATGTACGTTTTTAAAGTTTAGAGTGAAGATTCAAGAACGAGGAATTAGTTGTTAGAAATTAGGAAGCGACGGTTTTGTTTGCGGGCTGTTAGCACAATGAACTTCGCTACGAGAACTGGCGGTGATTGAGCAATGTCAAAACCAACATTACTTAGCACAGCAAAACTTAATTGTGAAAACTGGCGGTTTTTGTTAGTCAACAATTTCAGAATCGTACTTCGATGTAACTTAGCAACCGTTTGGACTGACGTTTTTTCGAGCAACAAATTCCCGTGTTAGTGCACGGGAATAACTGTTAAATAAAACTGTCATTGTCGGGTTCGGTTAGTGAGCGTAGTCAAATTATGAGCCGACAATCTATTTATGCAGATTATATGTAAATTATATGTAAGCTAAAGCCAACATCTCTGAAAAGCCTACAACGAAGCGTCAAAAACTAAAGTTTAGCATCTTATGTCTAACTTAATATCCGTTAGTTCCTAGCCATCTTGTTACGTCGCGAGAAAGTGAACTTCCGCCTGAATAATGGACAGAAAGTCCGTCGCCTAAATTTGCATTTGGTGCAAGTTTTGCAATCGCAGTTAAACTTTGACCAAATCGACCGCCACCGTGAGAGCAAAAAGGCAAAATCCGCTTGCCAGAAAAATCATAAGTTTCGAGAAGCGTCGCAATCGGCATAGGAATTGAAGCCCACCAGTTTGGATAACCAAGAATTATCGTGTCATATTCCGCCCATTTTTTTGCGTCAATTTTTGTTTTAAGTTCAGGGCGAGCTTGTCTGTGCTGATCACGCTGCGCTTCGTTTAAAACTGTCGTGTAATTTGTTGAATAAGGATGCACAAGTTCAAGTTCAATCGTGTCAAATCCAGTTTGCTTTTGAATTTCTTTTGCAACTCCGCGAGTATTTCCGCCCCAAGAATAAAATATTATAAGCGTTTTATTTTTTGCAGTTGAATATGCTGACTTTTTATCTTCTGCAAGACTTGTAGAAACAACACCTTTAACGCTATCGTCCGCATTTAATGCTAAGCGAATTCCCACATTGTAAAATCTTGTTTCTTGCTGACCTGCCGCTCTGTAAGCACTACGCAAATTTTTTCCAAAATCATTCCAGCCACCGCCACGATTTACTCGTCTACTTCCAGAACTCGCCCCATAAGGATTTGAAACTAAAGTTTTTGGATAATCAGTGTAAAAATCAAAACACCACTCGCCTACATTTCCGCAAATATCATAAAGTCCGTTTGGATTCGGAGCAAAACTTCCAACTTTTACAGTTGTTCCGCGGTAAAGCCCCGGACGTGTTTCTAAAACTTGGTCATTAAAATAATTTTGTTCAATTTGATAAGGATAATGTCCGTAGAAATTCGCATCACTAGAACCTGGAACTTTTCTTGAATAAAATGGAGTTGAACTTCCTGCACGAGCCGCCACTTCCCATTCACTTTCTGTTGGAAGCCTGTAACCGTTTGCACTTCTGTTCCAAGAAACAGTTTTTCCGCCGTTAGAAATTGTGTAAACTTGAGTCCGACCGTCGCGTAAACTTAAAGCGTTACAAAATTCAATCGCTTCAAGCCAAGTAACATTTTCTACAGGCAAATCGTCGCCCGTAAAATTGCTAGGATTTTTTCCAGTTACTTCACGAAATTGCCTTTGCGTTACTTCAAATTTTGAAATGTAAAAAGGTGCAAGCGAAACTTGATGTTGGGTTTCGTCATTACTTCGCCAATCTTCGTTTTCTGGACTTCCAATCGTAAAAGTTCCGCCTTGAATTAATACAAAATCCGCTGAAGGTGCGGAATAAGAAACTGCATTTGCCATAATCAACGCTCCTAAACTAATAAAAATTGCAGAAAAAAGTTTTTTCATATTTTCCTCCTGATGTCTAAATCCTAACGGCTCGCTTCTAATATTACAAATATTTTCTTTTTATACGTTTCTATGCTTTTGTGATATAGAACAAAAGTTTCTACAATAGTTTCTACAATAAATATCCGCGTTTTTAAGTTCAAACAATTCCACTTTACGATTAATTCCGCCAGCGTAACTCGGAAAGTTTTTACTTAATTTCCACAAGTCTGTAATTTCGTGTTCCACATCCAAGATTTTCTGCGTATTCAATCACCTTTGTTTGATGCTGATTTTTCCACTGAGATTTTGTCGCTTCATCAACATCAGCATTTTCAATCAAAAAATCAACCGCACATTGTTCAAGAGCAACTACATCGTTTGACGCAATAATTCCGATTTTTCCTTGATTTTTTGTGTTTCGGCAAGAATCTTCAGGATTTATATCATCAAGAACATCAATAAAAGCCCAATTTTTTTTGTAGCGAGTTACTGCTTGGCAAGCGTCAGCAAAACTTTTCATTAAATCTTCTGGCTCAGTGTTGTGATATCGATTTTCGTCAGTTCCATGCGAATGAATTATGCATTTTCCGCTCCGATTTGAAAGACAAAGCGTAATGTTTTTAATATTTCCGCCAAATGCCGGAAGCGAATGTAACTTTACGCGATGAACAGCAATCAGCGTGTCAAAATTTTCAAATTCTTTTCCAGTGCGAGCGTATTTTAGAAAATATCCGTTTTGAACTGCCATATCAAGATTTTCAGAATCGCTCACCATAATACACTTTCCCACATCAGTAAAACCGTGTGCTCTTGCAATCGCCAAATTCATTTGAGAAGTCCATCGATTTCCCGAAAGTCCGTTTCCGTCAAACATTGTTCCGCCAGTTTTTTGAACAAGATCAGTCAAAAGTTTTGGCTCAAGAACTTGCTCGTTAGGCGAACCAAAACTCACTTTAATTCCAACATTTCCTTCGATTTTCTGATTCAAAGCGTTGTAAACTTTTAAAAGTCCTTGAGAAGAAACATCTTTTGTAAAATAAACGACGCTTTCATTTTGATTCTGATTCTGATTCCGACTTCGACTTTGGTTCCGATTTTGTGCCGAAAGATTTGACAAAACAAAAATTCCTGCAAAAAATAAAATAAAAAGTTTTTTCATATTTTCCTCCGTATGCTGTCATTCCGAATTCCTATTTTAAATTCTATTTTTTCAAATTTAAACATTACATCTCTAATATTACAAATATTTTATTTTTATAAGTTCCTATGCTTTTTTGATATAGTATGATAAAATTACAAAGGATTGTCGGAGCGACTGTTTGTCGCAAAAAAAATCCAAAAACTCGGAGATTTTTTTATGAACTTTCAATTTCTAAAATATTTTCTTGCCGTTGCAGAAGAAGAAAACATTTCGCGTGCGTGCGAAGTTCTTCACATTACGCAGCCAACAATAAGTCGGCAAATTGCAGATTTCGAAAAAGAACGTGGAATTTTGCTTTTTAAGCGTGGCTCAAGAAAACTCACGCTTACAGAAGATGGCGAACTTTTAAAACGTCGTGCAGAAGAAATTCTTTCGCTTGTTGAAAAAACTGAAGGCGAACTTGTAGAAAATGCTGAAAACTTGAGCGGAACAATTTGCATTGGTGGCGGAGAACTTCAAGCCGTAAGTGACATTGCAAAAAAAATTGCGGAATTTCAAAAGATTTATCCAAAGGTGAGTTTTGATTTTGTTACAGCAACTTCTGATGTGATTATTGAACAAATGGACAAAGGTTTGCTCGACATTGGAATTTTGCTTGAACCTGTCGATATTGAAAAATTTAACTTTATGCGTTTTCCACAAAAAGAACATTACGTTTTACTTGTAAATAAAAATTCTCCGCTTTCAAAAAAAGATTTTGTTACGGCAGAAGATTTAAAAAATGAACCGCTGATTTTGCCTTCGAGAAACGCTGTGCGAAACGAACTTGCCGCTTGGTTTGGCACTTATTTTAAAAATCTAAATATCATCGGAACAAGCAACTTGAGCGGAAATAAACTTGTTATGGTTAAACACGGAAACGGAAGTGCACTTGTAATTGAAAATGAAGTTGCATGTTCTCGCGAAAAAGACGATGTTTTTTCAAAGCCACTTTCGCCGTCACTAGAAGCATTTTCAGTTTTAGTTTGGAAACGCAACATTCCGTATTCTGTAGCAGCAAAAAAATTTATTGAATTCGTAAGTCAAGACAATCTTTAGCGAACACTGAGCACCGCCGAAGTGCAAATCAAAAAGTCATTTCAAACGCAATATCTGCACGTTCAAACGGAAACTTTTTTCTGTCAACTGGAATTTCTACAAAACCAAATTTTCTGTAAAGATGAATTGCGTGCGTACATTTTGTATTTGAAACAATAATAACTTTTTTTAGTCCGATTTTTTTTGCATAATCAACACACGCTTTTAAGCAAGCACTTCCAGCACCTTTTCCTGCGTATTTTTGATTTGCAGCGAATTTCATAATTTCCCAATCGCCATCATCTCGAGGACAAATCATACAACAAGCCATAACTTCGTCAGTTTCATCATCGAGCGCAAAAAATATTTGTCCGCCTTTTTCAATCGAAGAATCAATATTTTCAAATTCTTTTTCATCAGAAGGCTCAAGCACAAACATTTCTTTTATCCAAGCCTTGTTCATTTCTATAAAAACATTTTTAAACTTTTTATCATAACTCACAACTTTCATATTTACTTCCTTAAATTCAAAACTATTAAAAACTTAAAAAAAGTCAATAAAACTTTCGTTGCAAATTTTCTAAATCATTATATCTTCTTGACAGATATAATAACTTAAATTATATTTTAAATATGATAAAGTCGTTTGCTGATTCAGAAACAGAAAAAATTTGGAATGGAAAGAAATCTGCTAAAATTCCAACAGAATTACACAAGCGTGCCTTTTCAAAACTTTTAATAATAAATTCAGCAGAAAATGAAAACGACCTAAAAATTCCGCCGGGAAATAAATTCGAGCATTTTTTAGGTAACTTAAAAGATTATTGTTCCGTAAGAATCAACGATAAATGGAGAGTTATGTTTAAGTTTCAAAACAACGAAGCTTATGAAGTTCAAATTGTGGATTACCACTAAAAAAAGGAAGATTTTATGTCTGATAATTTTAAATTGCCTACAGTTGGAGAAATTTTATACGAAGAATTTTTGGAACCATTACAAATCACGCCTTATCGACTCGCAAAAGATTTGGGAGTTTCTACAAGCACAATTTTAGATCTTGTTCACGGAAAGCGGAAACTTACTGTAGAAATGGCTTTGCGACTTTCAAAATACTTTGGCACAACATCAAAATTTTGGTTGAATATACAAAATGAACTTGATCTTAGAAAAACCGAAAAAAAACTTGCAAAAGAATTAAATAAAATTCCTTCGTGCAAGCAAATTGCATAACTTTCGTTTCAAATTTCTAAATCTCAAGCGTAACTGTTGAGCCACGATTTGTTTTGTTCACTTTGATTGCGGATTTTATGTCGGGAAAATCTTCCATTTCGCTTACGTGACTTATCATTCCAATCATTTTAGTTTCGCCAAGCTCCGTTAAAACTGACATTGCTTTTTCAAGCGTTTCAGGATCAAGCGTGCCAAATCCTTCATCAATAAAAAGTGAATCGAGTTGAATGCCGCCACTTGAATTTTGAACAACGTCCGTGAGTGCAAGTGCCAAACTTATACTTGCTTCAAAAGTTTCGCCGCCAGAAAGTTCCGCTGGATCAGAAAATTTTCCAGAATGACTGTCAAAAACTTTAAGTTCAAGTCCGCTCAAATTGTTGCCGCTAGATTTTTCACTTTTAAGTTCAAACGAAAAACGACCGCCAGAAATATCAAAAAAACGCTTAGACGCAAAAGACACAACTTGCTCAAAATACATTCCGAGCGCCCAAGTTTCAAATTTTAAGTTCTGAGGATTTTTGCCCAAAAGATCAGAATTAAGTTTTGCAAGCGGAGCAATTTTTTCTTCAAGCAACTTTTGTTCACTTTGCATTTTTTTAAGTTTTTCAAAATCACTTTTAAATTTTGTATTTTCAGATTTTTTAATTTCCAAAAAATTTTTAACTTCATTTTGATTTTGATTAGTTTTAATTTCTTCAAGTTTTAATTCTTCAAGTTCAGCAAAAATTTCTTTTGAAGATTTTAAATTTTTCGCCTTAGCATTTTTTACTGCATCAGAAATCGATTTTAAATTTAATTTATAATCGCTCAGATTTTTTCGCGAAGTTTCAATTTCTTGAGAACTCATAAGTGCCGATTTTGCATCTTCAAGCGTTTCAAAATCAGAACTTTCAATTTTTTCCAAAAGCGTTTTTTGTGAACTTAAAAATTTTTCATTTGCGTCAAGAGAATTTTTTTGTGATTCTTCAAATTTAGTTTTTGCTTTTTCAAGATTCATTTGCGATTTTGTAAAATCATTTTGCCAAGTTTCAAATTTTTCCTGATTTTTAAAAAGTTCATTTTGCAAAGCGTCACGTTTTTTTATTACATTTTCAAGAACCTCGCCCAAAGATTTTTCAAGCGTTTGCCGAATTGCCTTAACTTGAGAAAATTCATTTTGCAATTTAAGCGAAGATTCTTTTAACGCTTCAAAAGCTTTTTCTAATTCAGAAATTTTTTCTTCGAGTTTTTGAACATCTTCAAGTTCACTTTCGATTTTAGAGATTTTTTCAGAAAGATTTTTTAATTCTTCTTCAAGTTCGCATGCATTTTTTTGCGTTTTAATTTCGAAAAGTTCTTCGTCGAAAGTTTTTATTTTTTGATTTAAAGCCGAAACTTTTGTGCTAAAAAATGAAATTGAAGTTTGAATTGACTCAAGATTTGCTTTGTGCGTTTTAATTTGTTCAGCAAAATCTAAAAGCCCTTCAGGTTTTTCAACTGGAAAAGGATGATTTTTTGAACCGCAAACTGGACAAGGCTCGCCCGCAACTAAAAATCGAGAAACTGCAAACGCTTGATTTTTTAAGTTTTGTTCTTGCTGTTTTTTTTCAAATTCCGTGATTGTGGATTTTGTGCGTTCAAGTTTTTGATTTTCTTCATTTAGTTTTTTTTGATTTTCTGAAAGTTCGTTTTTAGAAGCAGATTTTTCTTGCAAAATTTTGTCGCGTTTTTTACATTCAAGATTTTCGTTTTTTAAAAGATTTTGATTTTCGAGCAATTTTTTAAGTTCATCATTTAAGTTTTTTGAAATTTCAAATGCTGATTTTTCTGATTTTTCGTCTTCGAGATTTTGATTGTCAAAACTTTTAAGTTTTTGCTTTTCTTTTTCAAGCGAAGTTTTTAGCGACTCAAGTTGATTTTTATTTTCTTCTATATTAGTTGCAAGTTTTTTTTCTTTTTCGATTAAAGATGGAAGTTCTTTTGCATCATCAATTTTTTTATTTAAAACTTCAATTTTTCCATTGTCGATTTTATTTTTTTGCTCAAGATTTTTCATTTCTTGATTTTGAAGATTTAATTCATCAAAAATTTTTTGTGCTAAAATTTTTTCATTTTTTGCATTTTGTAAATTTTTTTCAGATTCAGATTTTTGCTCTGAGCAAGTTTCAAAACTTTTTATAAATTCTTTTAAGTGAATTGCGTTTTCTGCATTTTTAATTTTGATTTCTAAATCAGAAAATTCTTTTTCTTGACTTTTTAATTCTTCAAGCAAGTTTTTATTTTCTTCAAATTCTTGGGAATCCTTAAAAAGAATTTCAAACTTTGCTTTATTTGCAGCAATTTCTTCAAGTTTTTTTTGATTTTCTTTTTCAAGTGTTGTAATATTTTTTATTTCATCTTCTTGCGTTTTTAAAATTTCTTCTGCATTAGAAAAATCATTTTCGCTTTTTGAAGATTTTATTTGTGCTTCTAAAATTTTTAATTCTTCGTCGGCTTTATCAAATTTTTCTTTAACTTTTTCTGTAACTTTCGTATAAAAATCAACAGGAAATAAAGTTTTTAAAGTTTGTGCTCGCTCTTTGGAATTTTTGTGTAAAAACTCAGAAAATTTTCCTTGTGGCAAAAGAATTATTTGAGAAAATTCGTCAGCATTTAGTCCGATTATTTCTTGAATTTTTTCGTCAATTTCAGTCGGCTTTCCAGAAAATTCGATTTTATTTTCTAAAGTTTTGTCGCTTTTAGTTTTTAAATTTTCGCTGATTTTATTTTTGTCAGTTTCATTTTCATCAGAATCAAGCAGGGCAAAATAAACTTCTTTTGTTTTTTTAGAAATTTTGCCGTTTCGATTTGTGTATTCAAAAGGAACAGTTCGCGTTACAAAATATTTTTTTCCGTTAGCAGAAAATTCAAATTCCACAAAAGATTCATCTTCTTCATCAGCGTAACGACTTTTAAAATTACTTTCGTGATCTTTTCTGTTTCCGCAAAGTTTTCCGTAAAGTGCATAAGTAATCGCGTCAAAAATAAAAGTTTTGCCAGAACCTGTGTCGCCTTTTATTAAAAACATATTGTCGAGAAGCGAAAAATTTATTGTTTCGTCTAAATAAGGTCCAATATTTTTCATTCGAAGTTTTCTAGGTTTCATTTTTTTTCTCCGTTAAAGTTTAGTCGCTTGGCTTTTCGATCTTACTTGCTTCTTGTTCAAAAATTTCTTTTTCGTTTTTTACAAGTTCAGAACTTTGATCATAATTTTGTCCATAAATGTCAGTTAAAAATTGCGTAAAAATTTGTGAAAAGTCTTTTGACTTAATTGCTTCTTTTCGTTTTTGAATTGAAAGATTTGCGGCAGAAGATGTTCGGTTTTTTAACGAAAGCAAAAGTAGATTTGGGAAAATTTCCTTTAGTCGCAAAAATGGCTCGCGGATTTCATTTTCATCAGTTAAAATTATTTGAAGAAAATCGTTTTTGTTTTCTTTTACAAAGTTTTGATTTTTTTGCGGATTTACAAAATTATCAAATTTTCCTTCGAGCGTTGCAATTTTATGAAGCGGATTAAACAAAATTCTTTTTACTTTTGGAACTTCATCATAAGAATTTATTTCAACATCTAAAATTCCACTTTCTGTGCTGTCGTCAAAATTATAAGGCAAGAGCGAACCTGAATAAAAACATTTGTGAGCTTTGTCGCACGCTTGAAATTTGTGAATGTGACCAAACGCTCCGTAAGTAAAATCTTTAAAAAGCGAAACGTCAACTTGCTCGGCCGTTCCAATGTTGCTGCGTTCAGAAGATGCTTGAATGCTTCCGAGCGTAAAAAGATGTGCGTTCAAAACTAAAGGAATTTTGCAAAATTTTTTTTGATGATTTTTTATGATTTGATTTGTGGCTTCGCGAAAAAGTTCTTCTTGAGTTCGGCAAATTTTTTCGATATTAAGCGGGGCGATTTCTGATTGATTTTGATTTTTTGATTGAGCAGAATTTTTTTTGCTAAGAGTGGCGGTTTTTGATTTAACTTGATCTTCGGCGTTAAGTGCGGAATTTTTTGATTGACTGAAACTGCTCGCGTTAAGTGTGGCGTTTTGTTGTTCAGAAAATTTTATTGAACCTGGATGTAAAAACGGAAGTTGATAAAATGCGACTTTTTGATTTTTTGAATTTGATAAATCAGAATTTACGTCTTCAAGAATAATCGGCTCTAAAAAATTTTTTGTATTCGTTGTAAGATGAATTTTGTGCTTTTCTAAAAATGATGAAGCAAAAGAAAGTCGTTCTGCGCTGTCGTGATTTCCGCTTATCATAAAAATATGAAGTTCTGGGAAAGATTCTGTTGCTTGCGTTAAAAAATCGCTTAAAAGATTTGACGCTTCGCTTGAAGGAACGGCTCTGTCGTAAATGTCGCCAGAAACAAGTAACGCTGAAAATGGATTTTTTTCTTCTTGTGCAGTTTTTATTATTTCAAGAATTTGGTTTAAAACGTAACGCTGATCTTCAATCATTGAATATTCGTGAAAAATTTTTCCTAAGTGCCAATCCGCTGTGTGCAAAATCCGCATAAAATCTCCTATAAATTAACACGCACATTATATAAAAAATGCAAATTAAAATCTTGACTTTGCAAAGTGACACTTGCTCGCGAAAACTGGCGGTTTCTTTCCTTAGGATGACGCGAAAACTAGCAAAATACTCAAAAAGTATAGATATTTATAAAAATAAAATAATTGAAATTCACAAAATCACTTGTTAAATTAAAAATATATGGAGGCAAATATGTCAGAAAAAATTGTACAAACTGCAGGAAGAAATGCTCTTGGAAACTTTGCACCAGAATTTGCTCACTTTAACGATGACATTCTTTTTGGTGAAAATTGGAATAATGCGGATCTCAGCGTAAAAACTCGTTGTATAATTACAGTTGTTGCTTTAATGTCGCAAGGAATTACGGATTCTTCGCTCAAGTTTCATCTTGAAAATGCTAAGAAAAATGGCGTTTCGCAAAAAGAAATTGCTTCGATTATTACACACGTAGCATTTTACGCTGGCTGGCCAAAAGCTTGGGCGACTTTTAATCTTGCAAAAGAAGTTTGGGCTGAAAATTCAGGCGACTCAAAATCATCAGAAAATTCTCAAGAAGAACATGGCGGATTTTTTGGACTTGGAAAACCGAATGACGCTTACGCAAAATATTTTATTGGCAAGTCGTACTTGAATCCGCTTACAAAACCTGGCGATCCGATTGGAATTTCAAACGTAACTTTTGAACCTGGCTGTCGCAATAATTGGCACATTCATCACGCTTCAAAAGGTGGCGGACAAATTTTGATTTGCGTTTCTGGCGAAGGTTGGTATCAAGAATGGGGAAAGGAGGCTCAGAGTTTAAAACCTGGCGATGTTGTGGAAATTCCTGCGAATGTAAAACATTGGCACGGAGCAAAAAAAGATTCTTGGTTTAGCCATTTGGCGTTTGGAGTTCCGGGCGAAGATCTTTCGAATGAATGGCTTGAAGCTGTTGATGATGACACTTACGCTAAGTTGTAAGGTTTTGATTACGAAACTGGCGGTTGCTCGCGAGACTGTCGCTTATCTTGCAAATAGTGGCAGTTACTTGCAAGAACTGGCACTTGCTCGCGTTAAGTGGCGGTTGCTCGAGAGAAGTTTTGCGGTTTTGTTGCAGAAAGTGGCGGTTTTCTAGAAGAATTCATAACAAGAAAATATTTGTAATTATAAAAGATAAAAATTAAACTTTAGAAGTTGCGAGAGATAAGCGTTAGGGATTTTTTCGACATCGTGTCGATTACGAGAATTTTCGTTTTACAAAAATTCTCAAAATCTTCCGTGCTTTACGGCGACCTCCTTGTCGCCATCTTTTATTAAACTGTAAGTTTTGGGAGATAAGCGTTAGAGATTGTAGCCGCGTAAGCGGTTCGGACAGACAACTTGTTGGCTGGCTGAACGGAAAAATTTGCGTAGCAAATTTTATAACGCAAAAGCCCGACCTGCCATTCGGCAGGTAACGTCCAAAAATAAAAAAAACATTGGGGATTTCAAGAAATCTCAATCACCCATAGGAGAAAAAAATGAAAAAAGTTTTACTTTCAATTTTAAGTGCTGCGATTTTAACATTTTCAGTTGCAGCACAAAATTCATCAAAAACAATCGTTTGCTATTTTAGTGCAACTGGCAACACAGAACGGCTTGCAAAAACTGCCGCTCAAGCAATTAACGCTGACATTCACGAAATTGTGCCAGTTCACAAATACACAAGTGCCGACTTAAACTGGAACGACCGAAATTCACTTACTACAAAAGAATCAAACGACTCAACTGCTCGCCCTGCGATTGAAAATTCTGTGGATTTAAGTTCTTACGACAATGTAATTCTCGCCTATCCGATTTGGTGGGGAATGGCTCCAAAAATTATGTATACTTTTGTAGAAAATAACAATTTACGTGGCAAAAATTTAATAACAATTTGTACTTCTGGCGGAAGTGGACTTGGTAGAAGCGGAACAGATCTTGCTCGATACGCAAACGGAGCAAATTTTAAAGGCGGAAGACAATTTTCTAGCCGAACAACTAGTGCTGATTTGCAAAGATATTTGGAAAACTTGATGAAATAAGTTTCGCTGCTTGTTTAATGCAACGGTGGTTAAGGTTTTCGAAACCACTGATGCTCTCTCGCGAGAAGCGACGACTTTTTGCGACAAAACTGATGCTTGCTTGCGTGAAGCGATGACTTGCTTGCGAGAAAATGGCGACTTTACTTAGAAAACTGTCAGTTGCCCGCGAAAACTGGCGGTTTCTTATGCTAAGTGCAAAATCTGGAGTAAAATAAAAAAATGCAAACTAAACAAAAAATCAAAATCACAGTTGATGTAATAATGACAATTCTTTCCATAATGATGATGGGCGGAGTATTTCTTTTTCCAAACGACAAAGTTCATCAAATTTTAGGAATGTGTCTTTGCTTACTTTGGATTTTGCACGTAATCTTAAACAATCGATGGTTTTCTTCAATCTTTAAAGGCAAATATTCACCTTACAGAATTATGCAAGTCCTTGTGAATTTTGGCGTTGCGATAAGTGCAATTTGTCTTATGTTAAGCGGACTCACGATGGCTTGGTTTTCGCCAATTCCTGTGGGACTCGGAGTTGCTCGCGTAATGCATTTAGTAAGTTCTCATTGGTATTACATTTTTATGAGTTTACATTTGGGAATGCATTTAGGAACTATTATTTATAAAATCAAATCGCTAAAAAAATCTTCGGATTTAGTGACAAGTTCAAGTCAGGAAAGTCAAAATTTACAAAGTTCAGCAGAAATTAAATCAGAAAATTCGGCAAATTTACAAAACTCAGCGGAAGTTCTTAAAGAAAATTCGCAAATTCAATCAGAAAATCAGAAAAAATCAGAATCAAAAAGTCGCAAAGTTCAAATTTTCTTAAAAATAATTCTTGCACTTGTTTGTGCTTACGGAATTTATGCATTTATTTTGCGTGGATTTTGGAAATATGTTTTTTATAGTCAGCAATTTTTCTTTTTTGACCTTGAACGTGGCTACATTCTTTTTGCAGTTGATTATCTTTCGATTTTAGTTTTAATCGCGACAATTTCTTATTATTTAGGAAAACTTTTGCAGCGAAAATCAAAAAAGCGTTAGGTTTATTTGTTGATTAGCGGATTTGCTTAGCAAACTGGCGGTTGCTTGCGTTAAGTGGCAGTTTGTCGCTAAAAGCGTCGCTTGTTCGCGAAAACTCGCGATTGCTCGCTGAAAATGGCGGTTTTGTTGCAAAAAGTTGCGGTTTTATTATAAAAACTTGCGGTCATTCTAGAAAATGAGCGTTTTTTTTTGCGGTTTTTGAAATTTGACGGTAGATATAATATGTAAGACTTTCATGGGAGAACTTATGTATAGAACTACCGAACTAACGCCGCTTGAGAAATGGGAATCTTTAACTCTCGCCGACAATTTTATTTTTTGCAAAGTGATGGAATCTCGTCCAGACTTGTGTAAACATTTACTTGAAATTCTTTTGCATATAAAAATCAATCACATCGAAATTCCTGAACGTGAAAAAGATTTTAAGATTGATTTTGATTCAAAAGGTGTTCGCTTTGATGTTTTTACTCAAAATGAAAATCAAGTTTTTGATATAGAAATTCAAACTACAAATAAAAAAAATCTAAGAAAGCGTGCTCGATATTATCAAGGAATGATTGACGTTACAAATCTTGAAGTTGGCGATGATTATGAAAAATTAAAAGATTCATATATTATTTTTTTGTGCTTTGATGATATTTTTAAACAAGAACTTCCTGTTTATTCTTTTGAAAATCTTTGCATTCAAGACACTTCAATCAAACTAAAAGACAATGCTTACAAAATCTTTTTTAACGCAAAAAGTTATGATAAAATGGCAACTGAGGCTGAAAAAGATTTTTTTGCATTTCTTTATAAAAACAAATCTGAATCTAATTTTACTGATGAACTTGCAAAAATGGTCATAAAAGCCAAACAAAATATTCAATGGAGGCATCAATTTATGACATGGGAACAATCAATCCACGAAGAAGCAAAAATCCGTGCTGAAGATATGGCTCAAGAAATGGCTAAAAATATGGCTGAAAATATGGCCGTAAATAAAGTTCAAGAGAAACAACTAGAAACTGCACAAAAAATGCTAAACGCTAATCTTGGAACAACAGAACAAATAGCAATGGTAACTGGACTTCCACTAGAAAAAGTTTTAGACTTGCAGAAAAATATGCAAAATACAGTTACACCGTCATCTTAAACTTGATGTTTTTTACGGAAAGCGTCACTTGCTCGCGAGAACTGACGATTGCTCACGTAAAGTGACAGTCGCACAAAAAGAACACGCTCTAATTGCTTAGAGCGTGTTCTTTGCTTAGAGGATTTTGTTGATGGGATTATTCAGTTATGTCTACGAATTTGGCACTTGAGTATTTTGCGTCATTTCCTGTTTGTGCAGAACCACATTGTGCAATGTTCCACCAATCACGCAAGTATTTACTTTCATCATAAACAAGCAAATAACTTGAATAGTCAGTTAAACTAGAATCTGCAGCTGTTGTAATCTTAAAACTTGCTTTCTTATTGCCGTCAGAATCCGTAGGTTCATCTGTTAAAATAAGGATGTTCTTATTATTATCACTATTTATACCGCCCGATGGTGCTTGTGAACTAGTATAAGTAGTTTCTGTATCAACAACAAGCCATTTATCTTCATCATCAACACTTCTTAGGGAGAACATAGTTGCATCGCTTTCATCAGCAAGTGCAGGCATTATAAGCCAAGTATATGTATTGCTTGTATCTGTTGCCCAAAAAGCAATGTTGTTGCCAGATTTTACTTGAAGATATTTGTTCCCGCCGTTTATAACGTGAACTTTTTTATTTACTGCTTGGGCACTCAAAGTTCCGTCATACTGAGTGCTTGCCCCCCCCCGAAGTCGCTGTTAGTGTGAATGTGTATGTGTTGCCTACAGTTAATCCGTTGAATACAGCTTTTTGTGTGCCTTGTGCCACTGTTTGATCTTCAACCGTGTCGCTTCCGCTTGATGTTGCACTTACTGTGTATGTGTAGTCGCTAGCGTTTGTTGCGTCTGTCCAAGCGACTATAAGTTGCCCTGTGTAGCCTACAGTTACAGTTGCAGCAGTAGGAGCACTTGTTCCTTCAGGAGTTGTAACGCTTGTAAAACTAACCGAACTTGAAGCGTTGCCGTAATAGTCGTAAGCAGTTATTTTGAATGTGTAGGCTGTTCCGCCGGTAAGTCCTGTGATTGTGGCACTTGTGCCAGTTGATTGCACGCTGATTGAACTGTCGCTGTCGCAAGTAATTAAAACGTGGCTAAAGTCAGCGTCGGTTGGATTTGTCCAAGTAAGTTTTACAGAACTTGCACTTTCTGCAGTTGCTGTGCCGACTGTTGGGGCGGAAGGTGCAGCATTTTCGCATGCAGTGTCAAGCAATTCTTGTGCGTAAGTAAACGATGGTTCTACACCAGAACTTGTGTCGCTTGAAGTATGAGCACTTTCTCTATTTCCATAATCATATAAAGCATAAGCAGAATCATATGCACTTACAATTCTATTCCAACCTGTTGTGGAAGCAGTTCCATTTACATAAGGACTTGTTGTGCAAGCCGACTTTCCTAATTTAAATGTTGCGTAAGAAAGTTCTCCGCCATCTTTTAATTTAGATTTATCATCATTCAATGCAGTTACAAAAGTATGTGTTTTTTCACCAGAATTATACCAATTTGGAACTTCATAACCTTTTGTAGATGAATATCGGCTTTCATTATCAAAATCAAAGAACATATATAAACCTGCGTTTGTGTTATCAGAAGAAGAAGCAACTAAACTGAACAAACTTGCATCCGTAGAATCAGAAAGTCCAGGTTCTACAATCCATTTTGTGAACTTATAATTTGACGGATCAGTTCTTGAAACAACATCATCACTTGGATAATTATTTGCTGTGTTTGGAATGTAAGGAATTACATTGTAACTTGTTGACGATGAATTATTATAAGCATTTACAATCGTCCAAATCACAGTTTTAGCGGCGGTTGCTTGAGTGCTTGCAGATTTTTCACTAGAAGAGTCGCTTGCAGTCGCTTTTACTGTAAATGTGTACAAATTGCTCGTTTCGCTGTCGGCACTTACGGTTAATCCTGTAAAGTGAGCGCCAGTCGTTCCGCTTGTAATATTAGATTTTTCAGTAATTGTTGTAGGACCGTTTCCTGTTACTGAATAAGTGTAAGAAATTTCATTTCCGCTAGAATCATAATCCGCAATATCATTCCAAGTAACTAAAATCGAACCTGAATATTTTGGAGAAGCACTTGCTACAAGACTTTCAAGTTCAACCTTTGCTTCAGTTCCTGTAGATTGCTCGTTTTCAACTGTGTCGTAAGCAAAAAGCGTGTAAGTTGCGTCCGCAGTTAAACCGGTGAGCATGTAAGAACTTGTGCCTTTTTTAACATCCGCAACTTGAGTGTCGCCATTCATAATTTTAACGCCAGCAAAATCAGAATCGCTTGGTTCCGTCCAAGAAATTTTTGCACTTGAAGTTCCAGCACTTACGTTCGCAGAAGAAAGACTTGGTGCAACCGTATCAGCGACAGTTTGCGCCGAAATTACAGTGTTGCGATTATCTTCTTCGTTAACAACAGTTCCGCTTGTTTGAGCGCTGTCGTTTCCAAGTGCATCTTTTGCGTGAACAGTGATTTTATAAGAAGTTTGAGTTTTGCTTCGAGAAAGTCCTGAAATTAAAATTTCAAGTTCCGCATTTGCTTCAAGTTTTGAAACATCAAGTCCGTTTTCGTCAGAATAAGTAATTTCACCAGAATCAATCGTTGCAGAAATTGTTGCTGAACTAACAGAAGTTTCCGCATTTTCTGAATCAAGACTTGCAATGCTAAACCAAAGTGTTGCTGTGTCGTCTGTAGAATCGCCTTTTGTGTATTTTAAGGTGATTGTCTCTTCGCTACTAGAAGAAAGTTCTACTTTTGGAGCGTTTGGTGGCGTAATGTCGTCAGTTGTAGAAATTGTTACGCCGTCAGTTCCAGTTGTGTACCAAGCATTTGCCGAAACCGCAGTAATTTCCACATAATAATTTGATTTTGCTTCGAGATTTGTTTTAGTTGTAAGCGAAGTTGCATTTGCTTCAAGCGTTCCACTTTCAACTTGAGTTTTTGTAGTTGAACTTGTAGATTCTTCGCCCTCGCTAGAACTTTCTGAACTAGTTGTTGTAGTAAGCAAGTAAACTACATAATTCATAGATTTAAATTCAATTCCGCTCGGATTTGTCCAAGTCAAAGTAAATACGTGTTCGTTTTGCTCGCTAACTGCAAAATTTGTAAGTGCTAAACTTGAGTTTGCTGTAATATAATTTACGCTAAAATTAACTTTTGTAAAAATTGTGTCTTCAGTAGAAAATTGTGCAAAAACTGTAAAATCAAAACTTAAAGAAGTTTCACCTTCCGCTAATTCCAAATCTTGTGCGACTGTATACGAAACTTTCATTTTATAAGCACCAGTTCCCACAGAATCACTCGCCGTAGTATTTTCAATTTTTCCTCTTGTAAACTTAACTTTTTTAGCTTTGCTTGATATTAAAATGCTTGAAGGTTTTGAATTCTTTACGTAAACCGTAAATTCTCCGTCGGCTTGACCAGGCAAAGAATTTGTTAAATCAAGAATGTAAGAATCGCCACTTCCAGTAATAGAATTTCCCACAATAGAAAGTTCTGGCGTGCTTGTAGTTGAACTATTTACATAATCGTACAATTCGCTTTCGTTTTTGCATGAAAAGAATGCAAAAAGTGGAACTAATGCCAAAAATGCAAGTTTTTTAAATTTAGTCATCTTTTTCTCCTATTTTGAAAACAAATGCTTGATTGCTTATATTAAATTCTTCGAATTCGTCCAAAATAATGCGTTAAGTTTTGTCTAAAAGTGTGTAAAGTACAAATTAAGTGCGTGAAAACCTTTTCATAAAACATTTTAAATCTGTTTTAAGAAATTTGCAAGTTTTTTTTTGATTTTTTGGTTAGTGAGCATTGTCGCGACCTTTAGGTCGATCAAACCATTGGAGCATATCTTCTTTGCTAACCCGCTCGTCAGGGTTACGGCTTTTCGCCTCCATTGCTACACTTTGTTTCGCAACTCGCTTCGCTCGCCCTTATGATCGGGGCTAGGCTTTCGTTATTCAACAGCTTCTTCTCTTTGCTAAGAATGACAGTTGCTTTGCTAAGTTTAAAATCCGAAGGCATTTATTAGGTTTTGCATTTCTTCCAAAGTGATTTCTACAGAGCAACCGTGTCTTATGTCGCCACTTGGCCAAGATGTGTTGTCATTTTCTTTCCAAATTACAAAGTCTTTTGTTTCAAAAGTTGCAAAAACTTTACTTTGCTTAGCATCGTGAGCATCTAAAACGCAAAGCCATTTATCTACGCCAGAGTTCGGTTTAAAACAGAACATTCCTTCGCCTTGATTGTAAGTTCCTCCAGCCACTTCTTGAACTTGCTTGCCATTATATGCTCGACCGTAAATTTTATTTGAATTAAATGAATTTGGCAAAAGTGAAGTAGAAAAATTTTCGCTCATTCCGTAATATCCAGATTTTTCATCTTTAAAGAAAAGATAGAATTTTCCTTTGTCGTCTGTGCAAACAGAAGCATCAATATTTGAGTTTCCCGGATCAAAATAAACTTGCGGTTCACTAAAAGTTTCAAAATCATTTGTAAAGTTTACAAAAGTTCTTCTGTAAGAAATTGAATGTCCACTACTTGTTCCGTAAGAATCAGTTTTTGCGTTGTAAGATTTGCTTGTTTCTCCGTTTGTTTCGCCTTGTCCGCTCCAAATAACGCCGTACTTGTAAGAAGTTTTAGTTTCTGGGTCAGTAAAAATAATATTTCCGTTGTCGTGAATAATTTCTGGTGCCCAACAAAACTGATAATTTGAATTTTTAGCGTAAAATGATTGTTTATCTTTATCACTTAGCATTTGAATTTGCCTTTCATTTTTCCAAGAGATTAAATCATCAGAATCAGCAAAAATTAAACAACTTGTGTTTACGTCCCAATAACTTGAAGTTGTGTAATTCCAACTTGTAATTTCAGAAGTGCTTCCGTCGTAAAGTCGGTGATTTCCAAGTTTTGAAGTGTCTGCTTCGTAAGTTGTCCAATCAGTTGCAATCATCAAATAAGTTCCGTCCGCCTTTTTTACAATGTAAGGATCGCGAAGTCTGTTTCCGCCGATTGTAGAAATTTGAAAAACTGACTTGTTTGAATTTAAGCTTTGCCAATGAAGTCCGTCGGTTGTAATTGCCAAGTGTAAATTTTGCTCGTCAACAGTGTGGTTTGAATCCAAAAAGTAGCCCATTACGCGAAGACATTTGTCGCCTTTTGCTGCACAAACTGTAATTTTTTGCGGAGAAGTTCTTGTATTTGTTTTATTTGCAAATTCAGCGTAAACATTAAAAGTGTATTCTTTTGAATCTGCAAGATGTTGCCATTCATAATAATTTTGTGAAGAATTTGTATTTACATATTCAGAAACTTTTCCGCTTGAGTTTTGAAGCCCAATGTAATAATTTGTTGCGTTTTTAACAGGTTGCCAAATTACAAAAGCATTTGCATTTTCTTGTTCAGATTCGCCATTGTTTGAAAGACTTTCGCAACTTAAACTTGAAAGCATAATTATTCCTCCAAATAAAATTGCAACTAATTGTAAAATTTTTTTCAAAATTTTCTCCTTTTTTTATTTTTTTGGTTGGTGAGCATTGTCGCGACCTTTAGGTCGATCAAACAATTGGAGCATATCTTCTATGCTAACCCGCTCGTCAGGGTTTCGGCTTTCGCCTCCATTGCTACACTTTGTTTCGCAACTCGCTTCGCTCGCCCTTATGATCGGGGCTATGCTTTACTTACTGACAGTTTAATTGTTATTCTGTTGTGCCGTAAACGCTGATTTCGTGAATGCCTCTAGCCCACCAGTTTCCAGAAGTTTGATGATTTACATCATGCATTCCAGTAACTCTAATACGAACTGCTTTGTACTTTGTTGCATCATCTACAATCGTTTCTACAAAGCCCGAAACATAATTGTTTGTTCTGTCAGAAATTGTTACCCAATTTGAAGTTCCACTTGTTGAACCTTCAATCAAAAAATGACTCGCTGGTTCACTTCCGCCAACTTGTCTAAAAGTAACATCAACTTCTTTAACTTGCACAAGTTCGTGAAAATTTATCACAACATAATATTCGCTTGCAGAAAAACTTTGATAATAATTTTTATTGCTACCCCAAGATGGACTTGTATCATTTGCATAACTGATTCCATCTGTTGTTAAATCCACAGTAAAAACATTTGTTCCGTCACTTGCAGTCGCTTCGCTTGAATTTGAAGAATCCGCTTTGCCTAAAGAAAGTAATTTTCCTCGCTGAACTGGAATTACTATGTTTGAAGAATCGTCATAATGAATGTTGAAAAAATAATCATAAAACGCATAACCTTCGCAGTAAGAAATTGGCAAATATCGCTGAGCAAATGCAATTCCGCTTGTGCCAAGATATTCTGTATATTCAGGACTTCCAGTTAAAGAAGTAAGATTCCAACCTTGCGACCAACGATTCGCCATCATTCCAAGATTATTTCCAAAATGTTCAATTTGTCCGCTTTGCCCACCAAAGGTTGCTCGGTTTCCTAAATTATTTAAAGAACAATTCGCCAATTCTTCAAAAGTTTTGCCTACAATATATGCACCTTGAGTTGGAAACCAACCTTGCTGCTCAGAACTAAACAAAAAGTAATAATCGCCTAATTTTCTAAAGCAAGGTGCTTCTCTTGAACCAGAATAAAGTGTGATTGGCGTAAAATCATCATCAAGTTGTGTCCAAGAAGAATCTAATTTATAAAGAGTTTGTGCCTTACTTGTAGAACCAATAATATATGCAGTTCCGTCAGAATCAACAAAACTAATTAAATCTCGAGATTCATTTTCTTTTGGATGATACGGAGCAGAAGCTGCCTTAAAAACTCCACTTTCTGGAACGCCATAAATACAAATAACTTCGCCTAAAGAATAATCGCTTCCGTTTTCGTAATGTGACCAATTTATTACAGTTCCATCTTCTCTTTGCTGATAACTTGTAGATTCCAATTTGCAACCTTTAGAACTATTATAACTTGCAGAAAGATATTCGCAGTAACGTTCATCATTTGTGCCTTCTGCAAAATCATCAGGATTTCCAGAAATAACAATTCCGTTGCTTATCCAAGGTTCAAAACCGTTTTTGCTCCATTGTTCTTCATAACTTACAGCATTATCAGAACTTCGACTGTAAATGTAGCGAAAATATTTTCCGTTGTAATACAATGATTTGTCGGCTTTATCAAAAAGTGATTGTTTTGTATTGTCAAAAATCTTAGAAGTATTATCAGCAAAACCTTTGCATACAATAGGACCAGCACTTGCGATTTCAGTTTCGTTAGAATCGTAAGCAACAACTTTGTAATTTTTTGTGGAACTTCCTAAATCGTAAACATCAAACATAGTTCCATAAAGATTTCCTGTTCTTGCTTGCCGACCATACAAATTTTCAGTTACAACTTGCCAATCATCGCCATTTTGAACAAAAAGTCTGTAAAAAGAAGCATTTTCTACGTTGTTCCAATGAAACTTAAAATTATCTACATCAAGTTCGCCGTCTAATTCAAAAGGCATCGCAGTTAAAACCATCAAAGGTCTGCCAGTTCCGTCGGAAGATGTCGCACTTGAAAATGCTGAAACAAAGTTGCCGTTTCCGCTTCCAAGATTTGATGTTTTAGGATTTTCGCTTGAATTGCTATTTGAAAGATTTGGATTTGGGCAAGAAATTAAAATACAAGAGAAAAATAAGGCACTTGCCAATACGCATAATTTTCTTTTCATAAGTTTTCCTTTTTTGATTTTTTTATTTGGTGAGCATTGTCGCGACCTTTAGGTCGATCAAACCATTGGAGCACATCTTCTATGCTAAATCGCTCGTCAGGGTTACGGCTTTTCGCCTCCATTGCTACGTTATGGTGGTTTCGACTTGGCAATCTACTGGCAGCTAACACAAGAAAACGTTTCCTTACACCACTGCTACCAGATTGCTTCGTCGATACGATTCTCGCAATAACGATGCAAATGTCGGCATCCGTTAATTTACTGTTAATTTGTGTTGCAAACTGACAATTAGCACAAGAATTATTCTGCACTAACGCTAAACGAAGAAGCATTTTTTAGTGCTTGATATTCTGAACTTGTTAAACGCAAAGCCGTTGCGTGTCTAGCTCCCGCTGGAATTGTGTAAGTTCCGTCGTTAGCATGTCTTGTCCAATTTTCTGGACTTGCAGTTATATCTTTAGATGACCAAGCATAAAAATTTGTTGTTGCTGTTGTAGATGTATTTCCATAATGGTCACCAAACATCCACCAAACACCGTTAACAAAAACTTCCCAAGAACCTTCGATTCCAACTCCAGTGGACTGATTTTTATCACGAGAAATATATTCACCATTATGCAAAACAGTAAATGAAAGTGGCTCTAAACTATCAGAAACAGACAAAGCAATATCTTTTCCGTCATCGGCTTCGTTTTTAAAGAACATATAATAAGTGTCGCCAAAATTAACAATACTTGCATCTATTTCAGTAACAACAGTTCCCGTATAATCATCTTGGAAAAATAAAACTGGCGTGCTAAAAGTATCAAAATCATTTGTATAACTAATATAAGTTCTATTTATAGAATCTTCTGGTTCTCCGTCTTCTATTGCATCTGCAGAAAAATTTCCTGACCAAATAACGCCATAATCCCAAGCGTCATCTTCAGTATAACTGTCATATTTGTTTATTTTTACAACTTCTGGAGCCCACATATGACGAGAAATAATTTGACCTGCAGTTGTTTTTGCAAGAACTCTACATCGAACATCAGTCCAAGTTATTAAATCTTTAGAATCTGCAACAATTATACAAGGACTTGAAGTTCCCCAATAAGAACTTGTCGCAGTTGTTCCGTAAGTTGAATTTGATGTTCCTCCAAATGGTGTCCAGTCAGTAGCAAGCATTACAAAAGTTCCATCATTTTTACGAAAAATATAAGGGTCTCGAATACATTGTCCACCAGAACCAACTGAACTTGGAACTGTAAGAACAGGACTCCCGTCATTAACCGCTGTGTAATTAAGTCCATCATTGCTTGTTGCAAGATACAAACTGTTTTGCGTTTTTGTTGTAGAAGTATTAGAACTATAACTTCCTTCAGATTTAAAATAAGCCATTACCCATTTAGTAATAAGTGGAAGAGCATTACTTTTATTTCCTTGAGAATCTACACTTCGGATTCTATATTGAGCATCTTTATTGTTTTGAATGTCAAAAATGTCATAAAGAATTTCATCATTTTCAAAAGTTGCATATTCAACATTTTTAGAAACTTCTTTTACAACTTTTCCAGTCATATCAAGAATTTCAATATGATCAAAATCTAAATCCGAAGGATCTGTCCAAGAAAGTTCTAGCGTTCTTATTCCTGTAGAACTATCATAAGACAATGTTGAAAGCGTAACAGAACTTGGCAAACTTGGGGCAATTTTGTCGGTGTACGAGTCCAAATTTTCGCAAGAAACAAAGCCTAAGAGCAAGGCACTTAGTAAAAATGAACTTAGTTTTAAGATTTTTGATTTTTTCATTTTTTTCATTATTCTGCCTCGCCAAAATTTGGAGTGCCGTCAGCATTCCAAGTAAACACTTTTGCTCTCCCTGAGCGATATGGATCGCTTAAACCGTCAGTTGTTGCTGTGTAATTTGTTGTTCTTCCAATGTAAGAATAAAGTCCTGGATAAGAGCGTGCGTGGTAAACTATTACGTCCCAACCGTTGTATTTTGTAAATGAACAATGTCCTGGTCCGTAAACGCTATTTCCTACTGATGTGGTGAACACTGGCTCTTCGCTTTTTGCCCAACTGTCCATATTGCAAAGATCAGCATTTTCGTTTGCAGTCAACATTCCCAAACAATACGACTCGTCGCAAGCACTTGCACTGTAAACTATAAAGACTTTGCCGTTTCGCTGTAAAATTGCAGGACCTTCGTTTACATTTACGTTTGCACTTGTGTGAGTGTAAGTTCCAACGTTGCCATTTTCATCATAATTTGCTTCGCCGTATTCCCATTCATATTTTGGAACAGAAATTACAGTTGCATTTGTAATTTGAGTAAAATCTGAACCGTCAACAACTTTGCCAATCAAAATGCAAGACCAACCGTTATTGTTCGCTCCGTTAATATAGTCCACGCCGTTAAGCGTAAGAATTCCGTCTGTAGTTTTGTTTTCGTCCGCCCAACCTGCGTCATAAAGATATTGTGCCCAAACGTAATACCACTCGCCGTTTTGCTTAAAAACTGTCGCGTCAAGGTTAAACGCTGTCATAATGTTGTTGCTAGAATCGAATGTGTCGCCGGTAACCGCTTGAACTTTTCCGCAAAGTTCCCAAGTGCCAGTTAAAGGATCTGCGTCTGTACACTTTGCTACGTGACTTCTTACGCTCCAAACGTTAGAGCTTAAGTCACTTCCGGTAAAGAACAAATACCAAGTTCCGCTTATGTAATGAAGTTCTGGTGCCCAAATGTAACGGTAAACTTGTCCTGCAAGAACGCCGGTGTTTGCAGTTAAAACAGTTGCACTTTGTGCCGAATCGTTTGAATCAATCAGATTTATTGACTTTGCTTTGCGGATAATCACTCTGTCAAAATCTGAATAAGTTGCAGTGTAGTAATAATAACCATCTGTGTGTTTGTAAATCCAAGGATCAGCCTCGCCTTTTCTTGTAGAACCTTGTCTAGAAAAAAGTTTATAAATTGGATTTGCAAAACTTGGAGTTATAGTTTTTACTTCTCTTTCACAACTCATAGCCATTACCGTTAAAAAACTTGCCATTACTAAAGAAGCAATTTTTAAAACTGATTTTTTCATTTTAAGCCTCCTTAATAAGATTTAGTTGGAGCAGCAACTCTTACGCTTAAAAGCGGATAATTTGAAGTGTTGTTGTTATAACCTGCTTCGTAAACGCCGTCATCTTCGCTTGTTACAAAATCAAAAGTAAGAATTCCGCCAGTTGACAAAGGAAGATGATAATCTTGAGCATTTAAGCCGTGGGTGCTTGCTGAAATTGTCCAGAAAAATCCAGTTGATTGATTCGTATAAGAATCTTGATATTCTGCAAGTCTAACTGTTGCCGTTGCTTCAACTCCGTTAGTTTCGTCTGCTGGAGTTAAATGAACTTCTACTGCATTAAATGGAACATCTGAATCAGAAAGTCCGCGAATTATGTATTGATCTGCAAGTGAGCATGTGTCAGCTGTAGTTTTTGCAGCGTAAATTTTATCAAATCCGTTAGGCGGAACTTCAAATGTATAAGTTTGATAACCTTGATCGTTGCCAGAACTTGTTCTTTTGATTTTAACTTCTATATATCCGTTTTGTGCAGAAGAGTTTTCCCAAGATGAACAAGAAAACGTAACTAGTAAAAACGGAACTAGAAGTATCAAAAGTGCTTTATTTTTTAACTTCATTTTTTTTCCTCTTGTATGCGGTGGTTGAGGTTCTCGAAACCACTTGTTATTGTCATTTCGAGTGCCTCAATGACCGTCATTGTCTTGGTCTTAGAACCAAACTTTGAATTGTGTTTCAATCTTTCCAAACTTGTTGTAAGTTCCGTCGCCAGAATCAAAGAATCCGTGAATTAAATCGTTAGATTCATAGTTGAATGAGAAAGAAACTCGCTGATAAGAAAAATCAAGTCCCGCTTTTACGTAAGTGTAACTGTTTGAATCATCATAAGAATCAAAATAACTTGTAACAAATGCTTTTGGTGCTACAGAAAATCTTTCTACAAAAAGTGGAGCCCAATACTTAAATCCTAAAGTTGTACCAATTACCATTTGATCTGAAAGTGCGTCAATTACATCAACTGCACCAAGTGCTTCAAGTCGGTCAACTAAAAGTCCGTTTCCTGTGTTAAATGAACCGTGCAAAATTAAAACATCGTGATTAACAGTTTTGTATCTTCCGTCGTTAATTACACAATTCGAAGCCAAATCTCCGTCTGCATATTGAACAGCAAGAGCAAGTCCTGGATAAGCACCGTAATCATCTTTAAGATAACGTGGACGAACTCCAGAATACCAAGTGTCGTAAGCAGTTTGTTTATCTTCCCAACCAAAGAGAACGCTAGCACTTGCTAAAGGATGCAAATCTCCAGTTCCTTCTGTTTGAACTAAAGTCATACCGAGTTTAGGTTTAATGTAGAAAATATCAAATGCGTCCCACTGATAAGATGCTTGTAAACCGAATCTCATATCTTGTTTGTAAACTGAATCTTTTCCTAAAATTCCGTTAGAATATCCTGCTTCAACATAAAGATTTGGAACTAACAAAAGTCCAGCGGTAAGTTTGTAAATATAATCTGTGTATTTTTGTTCTGATGACGCTGAATCTTGAGTTGGATCAGAATTTCCTGTTCGCCATTGCAAAGTAGAAGCAACATCGCCAGCAACTCTAAACACGCCGTCCATTTGGTAACCAGCACGCAAACCGTAAACTGAATCAGAATCCGCAGTAGAAGAAAGGAATGATTGTAATGGGCGACCGTCAAGTTGTCCGTAACGTCTGTCTGTGTCCATCGCAATAAATTCGTAAGCAACATCAGGGCCAGTTGTGTAGTTGATGTAACCTAAATTCCAGTCTTCTGATTTGTCGTAAAGGTCAATAAAAGCATTTCCCATATGAATTGTTGCGTGATCAACATAAATTCTAAACGCACCGTCGTTTTCGTCGCCTTCGTCAGTTAAAGTGAGCTTATTTCCTGTGTGGATTGTGTCTCCAGCATATTTTAATGCATCACCAGCAGCGTAAATTCGAATTTCGCCCCAAATTGGCAAAGCATCAGAATTGTCGCTCCAAACTTCACCTAAGTTTAAAAGATTTACCTTCATTTTAATTCTCTGATCTGAAGTAAAACCAGTTTTTCCTGTGTCAAGGTCAGCACCAAAAGTAACATAAGCATCGCCTGTTAATTCTGTAGAAACGTGAACATCTGCCTTAGGTTTAGGACCATATTTTGAAATTATAACTTTTGCACTTGCTTTGTAAGCACCATCTTTTGTAACGCCCCAAATTGTAGTTTCGCCAAGTCCTTGTGGAAAGATTCGGCCTTGCTGGTCAACTTTTGCAATATTTAAATCGTCAGAAACCCATTTAATTTTTCTAGTTCCCGAATAGTCGCTTGGAAAATTTGCCCAAACGCCTTGAAAGTTATTGTCATAATCGTATTGATGAAGAGCAATTTCAACTTCTTGTCTGCTAAGCGAAATTACGCCTTCTTTTGCACCGTCTAAAAGTTTTGCATTAAACTGAACTGGTTTTTTAGGTGCTTTTATGCCACTAGATTTTTGTTTGCTCGCATTTTGATTTGCTGATTTTGTAGAATTTGCTGATGATTCTTGTGCCGCAACATTTTGACTTGCTGAACTTTGAACTGGAGCAGCAACTACATTTGCAGATTCTTGATTAGACTGAACAACAGTTGATTCTTGAACATCTTGTGCAGATAAATCTTCTGTTGCATAAGAATCACTAATGTCTTGCGCCAAAACTGGTGAAAGTGCAAATGCTAAAGAACAAGCAATAACCAAACCTTTCTTTTTTAACATAATTATTTCTCCTCGAAATTTTGAACTCTAAAACAAACTTTACTTGTTTAAGAACTCCTTTTTACTTTATATTTTCGTGAGTGTGAAAACCTTTTCATAAGTATAACACACATTTTGTAAACTTGTAAAACTTTTTTTTGTTTTACAAGTGATTTTTTTTATTTTACGCTGATGTTGTCATTTTACGCTTAACTCGTCATTCCGAACTTGTTTCGGAATCTACTGACGGTGGATTTAACAACTGCCAGTTTTGTTATTTAACAGATCCTTAATCAAGTTCAGGATGACACTTGCTTTAATTTATTACTTTGTAAGACCAAGCGTAGTCGTTATTTGAAGTGCTTTCACTTGAAGCTAAATATGGGTTAGAGTTTCCGCTAAACCACCACTTTGAATCACATTTTATTGTCTTCCAAGATGAATAATCTGTGGCACTTGTTGTGCTTGAGTGATCTGAACCAACTGCAAAACTCGCTCGAGCAGTGTTTGTGCCGATTGTGTCTTTTGTTGCGGTAAATGCGTGTGGGCTTGAACCACTACCCCAACCAGTGCTGTCAACATCGTAATTTGTAGAGCCACTTGATTCAGAATCAGCAAACCACAAGTAAAGCCCGCTTGCTTTTCCGTCAGAACTTGCGGCCTCAAGGCTAAATCCTGAATTTCCGTCAAGTGCTTCTCGAACAATCCAGTAAGGATAAGTCATTACGCTAGGATTGTAAGTTTTGCTTGTGTCATCTTGAACGATTACGCAGTTTACATAATTCACGCTTGAAGTCTTGAACGGAACAAGAACTCTTCCGCCCCAGCCGTTTTTAATGCTAACATATTCAATAGAAATTTGTTCTTCCAATATAGAATCATCACTAGTAAATTCTTTTGTAGAATCATCAGAAGGGATTGTTTTTACTGTGAATTTATATGTTGATTGATAATCTAAAAGATCTTCAATTTTCACAGAAGTTACTCCAGTTTCTGTCGTTTCAGTTTTTACTTCTGTTCCATCTTTTTCAACAACAACTTTGTATTTATAAGTAACTCGTTCGGTTGAACTGTCATATTCAACCGCCGTTGGTTCAGCCCAAGTAACATTTACATCAACTTTTTTAGTTTCAAGATTTTCTTCCAAGGCTGTTACTTTTACATTCGTTGCCACTGGGTTTGCTGTGCTTACTGTCGCCGTGCTTGCCACACTTTCGTTGCTGTTGTAATCCGCCGCTTTTACTGTAAATGTGTATTCCGTAAGTTCATTTAAGCCTGAAACTTGCAAGGTTTGTGCTCCTTTGGCAACTGTTGTGTAAGTTGTTGCATCGCCTTGGTAAACGTGGATTTCCTTCAAGTCCACATCGCTTGGGTCGCTCCAAGTTAAAGTTACGCTTGTTCTTCCGCCGTTGGCATTTAACGCACTTACGCTCGCCGGTGCAGTTTCGTCTTTTTCGGTGGTGAATGTTGCCGAAGTGCCAGCGTCTGCGTTGTTTGCGTCACCTTGAACGTTGCCGTTTGAATCTGCGGTTTTAAACGTGAATGTATGCTCAGTTTCTGCTTCGAGATTTGAGAATGTGGCAGTTGTGGTGCCTTTCTTAAAGGTTTGAGTTTTTACATCATCAGCAAGGTCGCTTCCCGCGAAGTCTTTTGCCGGGCTTATGCTAACTGTTACGCTTTCATAATCTTGGTCGCTTGGTTCACTCCAAGTAAGCGTAATTACATGATCTGTACAAGTTGCTTCAATATTTTCTACGTTGCCTGGTGCAGTTGAATCAGCAAGTAAAGTTGCATCGAAGTTTCTTGCAAGAGTTGAGCGTTTGCCGTTTAAATAGCCGTAAGCACTACAATAATAAGTTTTGCCATCTGCGTTAGAAAGTAAGTCGCTTATGGTTAAAGTTCCACTTGTAGAAGAACTTAAAACATCTCTTTTTACAGAATATGTTTTGTAAACTGAAGGTTCTTCTGAACTTGAACTTTCAGCGAGTTTATTTGCAGCGTCGCGTGCTTCTGTAGTTTCAAAAACGTCGATTATTGCTGCTGATGAAATTGAAGGATAATTCCAAGTTAAAGTAAATCCGTTTACAGTTTGCGAACCTTCTACAACTAGAACATCAGTTAAAGATTGTGCTGGAGTTTCACTTAAAACCACGCTAACTGTACAATATGCTTCAAGTTCGCCGTCGCTTGTAACAACTCCTACGCGAGCAGTTCCTTGAGTTCCTTCGCAAATTAAAGTTGCCGTTGCGCCTGTAGCAATTACCGAAACAATATTTGAATTTGTAGTGTACCATTCAAGATTTGCGTTTGAGTTTTCGAGCGTTGCAGTAAGCGTTTGACTCGTGTATCCGCCCAAAGCACTTGTAATTACTAAAGATTCTTTGTCTAAAGTAAGACTTGCAGTAGATTCAGGAGAAGTAGGACAGCCCACAAAAACAAGAAGAGCCGTAACAATGCCAAAAATGCCTGCTAGAAATTTTTTCATCTTGGTTTTCCTCCTTAGTTGATATATGAAGTTTCAATGTAAACTGCAGCACAACCAGCCGTATCTTCTGTTGTACTTGCAGCAACTCCACCAAATACTAAACTTGCATGAACAATATAATATCCAAGATTTTCATCATACAATCTGTACCAACCAGAATCAGTTTTTACAGTAGAAGAACCAAGTTTAAATGAAGCATCTTTTCTACTAGAAGTTATGTAAGATTCATCGAGAGTTGCAACTTGAAGTTTGTTTGTATAACTTGAAGAAGAAGTCCAAAGATTTTCTCCAGAATCTTGAGCACGACCAGTTGTGTCAAGATACATATAGTAGCCAGTTGGAGTTCCATTTGCGTCTGTTGATTCAAGGCTGTAATAATCTGTGCTTCCTGTTAATGAACTATGAACAATCCAATATTCTTGCGTACTAATTCCACTTGTAATTGCACCAACTGTGTATCCATTTGGAACAGTTGAACAAATATTTCTGCAAACATATCTTCCGCTAGAATATCCAGAAAGTAAGTGCCAAAGAACTTTTGTCGCTTGTAAAGTAACAGGTTTACTTGTTCCTACAACATTAGAACTTGAATCAATAAATTTAGCATAAATTGTGTAATCTACATCAAGAGAAAGATTCGTCCATTCTGCATTAGTTGATGTTTGAGAAGTAATATCGTTTACAGAAGAATTATCAGCCGCTGTAATTACATAATCGATTGTTGAATATGTAACATCAGAAACAATATCTTCAAGTTTTACAGCAATATATCCAGAAACATTTTTTGTTACGCTTTCATCACGAACAAGACTTGCTAAATAATAGTCAGTTTTAATTGTTTCGCTCAAAGAAAGAAGTACAAAATCATCATTATAAACATTGATTGTAACTTGATATTCTGTATTTTCAGTTAAATTTGTAAACGGAACAGTAATTTCTTCTTCAGTATAGAAAATTGTTGAATCCAAATCTGAATTATTTGCTACATTTACATCAATGTGATTCCATTTTTCTTCATTAGCCAAAATATTTTTTGCTGACCAAACAAGATTGAAAGTAGTTGCAGTTTTTTCTGTAATATTTGGCTCGCTGACTTCTGTTGCAGTAAATTCTGAAACTGTGTCCGAAGTTGTTGCACTTGCACTCACCGCACTAGAAGCGTTGCTGTTTGCGTCGTAAGCGGTTAATGTGAATGTGTATTCTGTGCCAGGAGTTAAGTTCTTTACCCAACCATATTGAACTCCCGCTACAACTGAAGTTTTTTCGCCGTTACTTGACACAATCTCAATGTGGTCAAGATCGCCATCGTAATCTGTTGGATCTGTCCAAGTAAAGAACACGTTGTTTGCGTGAGCAGTTGCATTTACGTTTGACACAGCAAATGGCGGTGTTTTTTCAAATACACAAGTAACATTTATAGTAGAACTTGCGTTTCCGCTGTAATCTTTTGCTGTAACTGTTGCATTTCCTTCGCCTTTTAATAATAAAGTAACGCTTGAGCCAGTTGTGGCACTTAAACCAACAATATTTTCATCTGAACTTTCCCAGTAAATTGTTGTGTCTTGTGCAAAACTTGGGCTTGCAGTTGCAGTTATAGTTCGGTTCGCTGCATTTCGTGAACCACTTAAAGTTACAGAAGTTTCGCTAAGCGTAATTTTTGAAACTTGAATTCCAGAATCTTCTTGTGGCGTAAAACTTGTAGTAAAAACTTGGCAACCAGCAAAAATCACTGAAAAAAGTAAGGCAATTAAAGATAAATTAAATTTTTTCATCAAAATCCTCCTAGTTGCCTTTTACAACGCCTGTTTTTGTATCAACTGTAATTGAAGAACTTTCTGCAATATAAGGAATGTCCATTTGCAAAAATTCATCATTTTTCCACTGAAGAATTTGCCAAGTGTAAGTGCTTTGACTTAAATCGCTAGATGACCAGCCGTTAAATGCTGCAACATAACTTGTTTTATCTTCTCCAGAAACGCCAAAAATGCTTGAAAATTCGTAAGAAGTTGAAGTGTTTTCAAAACTATTAAGTCCGCTCCATTCATTAGACAAAGAATCTGTGTAAGCCCATTTTACGCCTTGATAAGTGTAAGTTCCGCCAACAAAATCGTACCAATGTGGACTTGTTATGCTATAAGGACTTGAACTTAAAGTTCCATAATCAGCAAAAATCAAATAATAAAGACCTTTATGTTTGATGATTTGTGTTCTGCCTAAAACTCGACTATCAAAACTGATTGAATAAATATCGCCCCAAGTGTTCCATTCTGTGCGGATTGTTAAATAATCGTCAGTTAAGCGATAAATATAAAGTTTAGGATTGTCTACATCCAAATCTTCCCAAACATAAGCAACTAAATATCCAGCGTTGTCGTCATCAACAAAAACTGAATTTAAGATTGCTCCAGAACTTTCTGTAATGTATGTGTTATGAACGTGAAAGTTTCCGTAAGGCGTATTGCTTACTGCAACAAGCGGGCCTTTTGAAGTTCCAAGCCACATTACGTACATTCCTGTGCTTTTGTTGTAAACCACGCAAGGATTAAAAACTTCAATATTATAAAAACGATCGTCAGTTGTGTTTGTAAGAACATTATTTTTAAACTTCCAATTTACTAAATCTTCGCTTTCGTAACATTTTATTGCTCTAAAACCATTGCCGTCGCCCACATTTTTTGCGTGACTATAATCCATTCCGTACCAATAATATTTATTGCCCGCTTTTAAGATTGTGTCGTGTGCTTGAATTGCGTTTCCATTTGAATCTTGCCAAAGCTCGCCGTTAGTTAGCGTTTTTTCTTCTGCAAAAACAGCAAAACTTATGCAAAATGCTAAAAACACAAAAACCAAATTTTTTATTTTCATATTTTCCTCATCTCCTATGACATATCAACTAAAACGCCTCAAGCAAAGTGTCTAATTCGTTTGCTGTTATTCGCGTAACTGATGTTCCCACAGTCATCTGACTGCCAGTAAACTTAGTTACAGAAGAAGTTTCTTCCCAACTCGTAGGATCGCTAATGTCTGTAGTTGAATAAGCAATGTAAGTTCCGTCATTTAAGAAATCATTTACAAGCATAATCCAAGTGCCATTTGCAAGTTGATAAACGCAAGGTTCACTTTGTTGCAAAACTGTATTCTGATTTGAACCGCGATTTATATAATAATCTTTTGCGTAAGTAGAAATTGAATCTTCCGCAGAACCTAAAATCGAAAAATCATTTCCCCAAGCGTCTGTTGTAGCCAACTGAATGTCTCCGCCAAGTTTTGTGATTAAAGGTTGTCTTGCATCTCGAGCAAAAAGATAATATTTGCTTTCTGCCTTTACAACTAAAGCGTCTGTAACTGAATGACCTGGTTGGAAAATAATTTTGTCTTCCAAAGATTTTACGCTTAAAAAATCGTAAGTTTGTGTTACGTAAGTGCGATTTACGCCGTCTGTGTCGTCGCCCGTCCAATAAATGTCGTAGCAACGATCAGTTTTGTTGTAAACTGCACGCGGAGTTTGAACTCTTCTAGTTGCACCGTTTGTGCCTTTTCCTTCCGTAAGTTTTAAAAGATGTTCATATTTCCAAGTAACCAAATCGTCGCTGAATGCAACATAAATTTTACTTGAAGGATTGTTGCCGTAGTCAGTATCTTGCCCCGTACCAAAATCGCTTGCTTGACCGTCGCTTGTGTAATCTTCTGCCAAAAGAACAAAAGTTCCATCATTTTTGCGGAAAATGTAAGGATCTCTTATGTGGCGACTTCCGATTGTTGGCGTGTAAATTCCAGAATTGCTATTTAAAACTGTCCAAGTTAAACCGTCTGTGCTGTAAGCCAAATGTAAAGTATCGCTATTTAAAGTTTTTGAAGTGCCAATTCCTGCCATAACCCAAGCACTTGTTGACATAACGCCTTCGCTCCAGTCACTAGGTTCTACGCGGATTTCGTCAGCAAGAGTGTTGCAAGAAGTAAACATTGCCGTAAGCGAAATTGCCAGTGCGGTTAGTAAAGCCGTCATTTTTATCAAATTTTTCATCTCGCTCCTCCTACTCAAAATCCCATTCATCATCTGCA
>CAZLXK010000003.1:0-3548 GCA_964563305.1 uncultured Treponema sp. | reverse complement strand
TTTATCAAATTTTTCATCTCGCTCCTCCTACTCAAAATCCCATTCATCATCTGCAGTGTTTACTGGAATAAGTTGCCATCTTTGGCGGATTTTTGTTTGCAAATAATTGTTGTCGTAAGTTTGTTCACTACTAACCCAGCCCGGATAATATCCATAACTTGTCATCCACAAAATATTTGAACCGTTAAGTGTTGATTGTGTGCCGTTTTTAGTTGTTTTAAGCCAAGTTGAAACATATTGCCCCGTAGCGTAGTTTTTGATTTTGTAATAATTTGAATCGTAAACTTCTAAGACAAAACTTTGCTTTTCATCATCTGGCTCGCGAGTTTGCATAGAACAAGTTCCGTTGTCGCCAGTTCCGTTAGAAGCAATCGCAAGTCCTGAATATCTGTTTACAATCATATAACCCCAACTTGTAGGAACAAGTCTGTATTGATACAAATATTGCTCTCGCCATAAAGTTGAAGAATCATCGCCACTTGGTGCAGTGTCAGTCCAACTAGCGTTTGTTCCTTGATAAGTATATTGAAGATTTGTCATATACTGGCTGTTTGCATTTTTAATGTAAAAATATTGCGGATAGTTGATTTCGCCAGTTTTAATGCTTGGGCAAAGTGATTCGCTAAAGAAAGCATTGCATTTTGTTGAGTCAGCATCTTGAAATTCCACTTTCATTAAAACAGTTTCATTATCGTAAGTTGAACTTCCGCCGTGTGCTGGCCCCCAACGGTCGCCTATGTAAAGCCAAGAATTTTTGTGATTTTTGTCTGTTCCGGTAAGCTTAAAAATGTACGCTGGCTGGCTTCGGTCAGAATATCTGTCTGTAGATGAGTTGCTTCCGCCATCATTGTTGTCTGAGAAAACTCCGCCATAACGCCAAGGTCCAAAAATGCTTGTAGCATAAAAATATCTACTCGGAGTAACGTTCCAACCGTCTGTGTCAGAAGTAATCATATAATAAGTGCCATTTCTTTTTATTAAACAAGGTGCTTCTTTTTGATTGTAATGCAAAATATCAAAACCATCTCGGCAACTCGTGTCAATATCAAGATAATCATCAGTTAAGCGATAAAGGTTAAGAATTGTATTTTCACTTGCGCTAGAAACAAAATATGCTTTTCCGTCATCATCAACAAAAAGCGTGCAGTCGCGGCTCATAAAACCATAAGGCAAAGAGTCGTTGCTGTAGTCGCTTGTGTATCCAGAATCGTGAATATCAAAAATTGGGTCATCAAAAGGTCTAAAAGTTTTTACATAAGTAAATTCTTCGTCTGGTTTGTCGCCATAAGCAACTAAAATAGAAGCATAACCGTAGTTCCAACTAGTTCCTTCTCTGTGTGCCCACAAAATATACTTTCCAGTTTTTTCGTTGTAAATTACTTTTGGTCGTTCCAAGAAATAACCGTCAGTATTAAGTTCTGGAGAAACGCTTTGAGGCAAAATGTTTCCGCGAAATTCCCAGTTAATCATATCTTTTGAACGATAACAAGAAACGCCAAGTGCATTTCCGCTTGAATAACGATATTCGCCGTACCAATAAACATATTCTCCTACCGAAGAAATTGTGTTGTAATCAATACTTCCGTCGCTATTTTTAGCGTGATTCACAACTTGCAACATACATCCGCCGTTTCCGTAAAGCGTATTGCCGTCAGTATCTTTTAACTGAACGCCGGAACGTAAGATTCCTTCTTGAACTCCAGCCGCCCGCATAGAACCTACAACTTGAGATTCGTCTGTGGTAAGCAAACTACAAGAACTTGCTGCTAAAATAAAAAATGCCGTTGCCGTAGCAAACAAAACTTTTTTCATTATTTCACCGCCTTTTATTTTTGATTTTCAAAAATTCTAATTAGAACGTAAAAACTTAAACTTTTTTGTAAAGCTCGCTGGTTGAGGAACTCGAAACCACAAACTGCCAGTTTTCTTAGCAAAGCGTTAGTTTCTAAGAAAACCGCAAGCCAAGCATCACTTAGCACAAACTTTTTTATGCTAAGTGCAGATCTTTTGTAATTGAAAACCTTTTCAACTCAAAGATTTCAACCGCTCACAAAATCGTAAAAAGCCTACATTCTAAGCCATTATATATTTAAATTATGAAAACCTTTTCATATAGTGTAAACGCTGAAATGTAAATTTGTCAAATAAATTCTTAAAAAAAATTGTGTTTTTTTTTGAAAGAAGTAAAAACGACGAAACAATCTACTCCCACTTAGTACTCGCGAAATTTACTTTGTAAATCTCGTAAGCAACCGTAGGTTGCAATCATTCTGGGCAAAGCAAAGAATCTACTGACAGTTTGGTTTGTTAAGTTGACTGTTATCGCGAAAAGTTCTCACTTTCTTGCAAGAAATTTGCTTTTTTTGTGAAAAAGTGGCGGTTTAATTTGCTAAGTTCTCGGTTATTACGAAAAGTTGCCGTTTTTTTTGCTAACTGGCGGATTCCCCTCGAGAAAGTTCGCGGTCAGCAAGGAAATTTTTTTAGTTCAGCAAGCCTCTTCTGTAGGCGTGCAGCAATTCTTCGAGAGTTTCACTTTGCTGCTTTAACTCTCGTCCTATGTCGGTGTCGGCGACATATTTCCGGCTCGGGAATTTTTCGACTTCGATTGTGTCGCTCACAATGTCGGAATCTGTCGCAATCATCTGCTCGCAGCTCGTGAATTTTTCGTGGACGACAAGCCTCATTCCGTAAGAATTGCAGACGAGCGTGTAGCCGGCGATTCCGGTTTTTTCGTGGTAAGCGGCAGAAAATCCTCCGTCGATTATCAAAAGCTTTCCGCCACATTTTATCGGAGAATCGCCTTTTTTCACTTCCTGCGGAACGTGCCCGTTTATGATGTGCCCAGTTTTCGGGTCAAGTCCGAATTCCTTTAAAATCGACTCGACAACTTCCACATCTTCAACTTCATCATAATAATGGTTTTTATGCTCCTTGCTCGCGGCTTTGTCGTCGATGAACATATTTTCAAAGCTCGCCATTTTGTCTTTTCCAAAAAGCGGCGATTTTGGTCCAGTCCACAAATACCAAAGAATGCTCTCGCCTTTTTCCTTTTCTTTTGAGCCCGGCTTTGAAAAATATCCGCGGCGCGCCCAAATTTCAAGCTCGTCATAAAGCGCTTTTCCAGAAAATTCCTTGCCGAAAAGGTTGACTTTTAAAAATTTCCCTTCTGCGTCCAGCGGCATGCATCCGTGATAAAGCAGATTTCCGTTAAAAACTTTGTAGAGATTTCCTTTGCGGTAAAGAAATTCGACGTGATTTTTGAGCTTCTCGCAATGCGTGAACGAATAGCAAAGCCGGTTCATCACCATAATTTCGTCGTCGTTGAGTTTATTCGGCATTTTCGGGTCGATTGTCGGAAAATCTTCTTCCGCGCTTTTGATGTTGAGTTTCCACATTTTTCCGTCGATTTCGACAGTTTTGTTCTGCCAGTCGATTTTGTCGAGAATCAGTCGGTTTTCCATTTCAAATTCAGGATTTTTTCGAATCATCTGATCTTCGAGCTTGAACTGAATTATCGAAATCGCCTTGTGAACTGCCTGCCGGTCCAT
>CAZLXK010000002.1:0-48959 GCA_964563305.1 uncultured Treponema sp. | reverse complement strand
TTCCACTTAATAGAAAAACAGCACTTGGTTCTCTTAAAATGCAAGATTTGCAACCAAAAATGCAAGAACTTCAATCAAAATATCAAAATGATCAGCAAAAACTTAGTGTAGAAATGCAAAAACTTTATAAACAAGCTGGCTATAATCCAATGTCAGGCTGTTTGCCAATGATAATTCAAATGTTGATTCTTTTTGCACTTTATAATGTTTTTAATAATTATTTTGAATTTAGAGGTGCTAGTTTTATAAAAGGATGGATTGATGATCTTTCGGTTGGAGATAGCATTCTTTCTTGGAACAAACAGATTCCTCTTATTTCTATGTTTACTCAAAATAATTTAAGAATATTGCCTTTTATTTATACAGGATCTCAGTTGCTTAATGGAAAAATTACTCAATATGGCGGTTCTACTGGAACAAATAGTGGACAAATGAAATTTATGATGTATGGAATGCCGATTTTATTCTTCTTTATGTTTTATAATGTTCCGAGCGGACTTTTACTTTATTGGACAGTAAGTAATATTCTCCAAATTGGACAGCAACTTATTATAAATCAAATTATGAAGAAAAAAAGAGCGGAAGAAGAAAAAAATAAACCTGTTGTGGACAAAAATGTTCTCAAATTTAAAGGTGGAAAAAAGAAAACTAGATAAAATTTTATTTTAAGAAGGTATATATGACTTACGAATTTGAAGGAAAAAATGAAAAAGAAGCTATTGAAAAAGCTGTAAATGAATTAGGACTTGAAAAAGATCAATTTGATGTAGAAATTCTTGAATCTCAAAAAAAGACTTTATTTAAAAATGGATATGTAAAGATTCGGGTTCACACAAATGATGAAGTTGAACATCTTTCTCCAGAATTTGATGGAAAAATGCCAAATAACGAAAAAAATTCTATTCTTGCAAATCCTCTTCCTCAAGATGAATTTGAAAAGAAAATTCTTGATTTTACAAAAGAACTTATTACAAGAATGGGTTATGAAGTTAACATTGAAATTATGTTCCGAGAAGATAAAAAAATTGGCATAAAACTTACGAGTGAAAAATCGTCAATTTTGATTGGTCGAAAAGGAAAAAATCTCGATGCAATGCAACTTTTAGTAAATGTTTATGCAGGTCATCTTGGAAGAGAAGATGTAAGAATTATTCTTGATGTAGAAAATTATAGAATCCGCCGCGAAGAAAGTCTTGTTCGTCTTGCTTATAATACTGCAGATAAAGTTCGCTTAAATAAAACTTCTATTCTTCTTGAACCAATGAATCCTTATGAAAGAAGACTTATTCACACAACTTTAAATGATATTCCTGATGTTGAAACTAAAAGTGAAGGAGAAGGTTTATATAAGCAAGTGCGTGTAATTTATAAAGGAAGTCGTTAATTTTAATTTATAGATTAAAAAGACTTGCAAATTCCTTAGATATTTTTAAGGAGAAAATATGAATGTTAAAAAATTTATTATTATTTTTTGTGGATTTTTGAATTTGTCTTTAGTTTGGGCTTTTTCAGCAAAAGATCTTGTTTCTGAATCTATTTATAAAGAACTTAAATCAAAATCTGAAATTAAAACAAATCGATTTAATCCTGAAAAAAAAGAATTTTTTTTGCTTCCTAAAACTGAACTTAGTAAAAATATCGAAAATGCTTGGAATAATGAAGAAAATCCTGTTTTTATTGGTGAATGTTTATATCTTTTGCCAAAAAATCAGTTAAATTCTTCAAATCCTAATGTTGTAAATATTGAAAATACATCAAAATTAATTCGTTCTGTAAGTAAAATGGCTGGAATGGAATATTATTCAGACAAAAAAGTGAAAGTTTTGTATAAAAATCCTTATACAGTAAAAAGTGCAACAGATAGAACTCGAGTCCCGGACGATACAAATGGAAGTGCTGATGGAAAGGAATTGTTTTGTGTTTTAGATGATAATTCTTTTGGAAAAACTTATTATAAGTTGAATTATTTTGAAAGACAGCAAGAAGTTGGTGCGAATTTTTGTAATATAACGCCAATAAATGTTGGTCCAATAAAAGCAATTTCTGAAGATAATTTAAAAATCAGTTTATTGTTTATTGATTGTGATGATGAAATTATGGTTTATTTGTTAGTTCAGTCAAAATTTCCAAATATAGAATTTCTTCAAAAAACAATGGAAGATTCTTTTACTCGAAGGCTTGATGCGATTTATAATTGGTTTTTGAAACAATGGTAGTTAAAATTTGAGGTGCTAAATGAAAAATATAAAAAAAATACTTCTTTCGGTTTTTATGGGAAGTATGATTATTTTTAACGGAGGATGTAATTCTATGGACAAAAATTTGAAATCTATAGAAGGAAAAGATGGAGTTTTTGCTGTTATTAGTACAAAAAAAGGAGATATGATTCTTGAACTTTATTATAAAGATGTTCCTTTAACAGTAACAAATTTTGTTGGTCTTGCTGAAGGAAATTTTGATGTTACAAAAGGAAAACCTTTTTATGATGGTTTAAAATTTCATCGAGTAATTTCTGATTTTATGATTCAAGGTGGCGATCCTGCTGGAAATGGAACCGGCGGTCCAGGATATCAATTTGAAGATGAATTTATTTCAAAATATAGATTTGATGGTCCTGGAGTTCTGGCAATGGCAAATGCGGGTCCTGGAACAAATGGAAGTCAGTTTTTTATTACTCATGTTGAAACTCCTTGGTTGAATGATCATCACACAATTTTTGGTCATATAGTTGATGAGGCAAGTCAGCAAGTTGTAAATTCTATTGCACAAGGTGATGTTATAACAAGTATCAAAATTTATAGACAAGGCGAAAATGCACAAAAATTTTCTGCAACACAAGCGGATTTCGATAAACTTGAAGAAGAGGCAAAAAAAGTTGCTTTAGAAAAGAAAAGACTTGAACTTGCAGAAAAAATCGCAGAAGTTGAAAAAGCTTTCCCTAATTATGAGCAAGATGAAAATGGAATTTATTATAAAATAACAAAAACTGGCGTTGGAGATAAAATTGGAACTCGAAAAAATGTAATTACAGAATATAAAGGTTATTTTGTGGACGGAAGAGTTTTTGACGGTTCTTCAAAAATGGTAAATGGTGGTCATGAAGCTTTATCTTTTACAACAGGAATTGGTCAAATGATTCCAGGTTTTGATGTTATGGTTCAAGACATGAAATCTGGTGAAGTTAGATCTTTTGTTCTTCCTCCCGATATGGCTTATGGAGAACGAGGTGCTGGTAATGTAATTCCTCCAAATTCTTTTATTGCTTTTGATGTGGAAGTTGTTTCTGTAAAATAAAAATTCAAATTTTATTTTTTTTGTAACTGTGGATAACTTGTGTAAATCTTATGGTTTTAAAGTGAATAAAATCATAAAACACATAAAGATATCCACATTTTTTTTTGGAAAAACAATTTTATGATTAAAATTTATCATAAAAAATGTTGTTTGTTGTAAATAAAAACGGAAAAAAATCTATTTTCAATGAAAATCTATAAGAAATTCACAGAAATAATGTTTTTTACACAGAAATTCACTGACTTATCCACAGGAAATTAACAGTTCTGTGTATAACTCATAGAATTCTATGAAAAACTTGTGGATAACTTTAGAAATTTGGTGATAAAATTTTTATAAATTGTTTTTTTATTGAAATGGATTTTAAATTTGTTTCAAATTTTTAGTAGTTTTTTTTATAATAGACAAGACCAAAATTTTAATCAAAGTTTGATATGGATATTTCTTTTGAGATTTGTAATTAAAAATTTTTTCTACGAATTTTTATCTTCGTAATTTTTTATTTTATCAAGAACTTTTTATCAAAAATAAAATTTACTATGTCCAAGTTTAAACTAAAATTGTAGAATTATAATTGTTTAATTTTTTTGAGTAAGGAATTTTTTATGACAGAAAATCAATGGAATTCTTTTTTGAATTATAAAGATGAATTGAAAAGAATTATTTGTGAATCAAAAAATCTTCCTTTTTATGATGAACTTGTTTTTCTTCAAAAAGAACTTATTAAAAAAAATGAAAATTCTAGAAAAAAATATGATTTAGAAAATTCTTTAGTTTATAATCTGTCTTATGAAGAAATAAAAGAAACTGATGAAATTAAAGTTATTGTTGTTTGCGATAATCCTGGTTTTGAGGAGCAACTTTCAAAAAATCAAAAATATCTTATTGGACAAAGTGGACGAATTGCAGAAAGTTATTTTAAAAAAAATCCTGAATTTGAAATTGATTTTAGGAAGAATGTTATTATTACAAATAAAATTCCTGTTCACACAGGAAAAACTTCAGATTTGAAAGATTTAAAAAAAATGGCTTCCGCTGAATTGAAAAAATATATTGAAAATTTACAAATCAAAATGGCTGAAATTACAGCTTTATTTCATCAAAATTTAATAAAATATAGTGAAGAAGAAAAGACAAAACCAGAACTTTGGTTAGTTGGCTATTCTGAACTGAAAAAAAATGGTGTTTTTGAACTTTATAGAGAAAAATTCAAATCTTTTTATGAAAAAGAAAATCCTGAATATTGGGATTTTGTTTTTGTTTATCAACATTTTTCTATGAATAGATTTGCTATAAATTTTAAGGAATTTGAAAAAGAAAAAAAATCTGATGATTTTAAAGGTCAAAAAGAACTTTTAGATGAATTGGGACATCTTCATAGAGATAAAATTTTTTATGATATATAGGAGTTTTTATGAATGTGCATATAATGGAAGTTCCTCTTGATTATGGAGGAAAAAGACACGGTAGCGATATGGGACCTTCGGCAATTAGACTTGCTGGACTGCGTAATAAACTTGAAGTTCTTGGCCACAATATTATTACAGATGAAAGTCAAATCAATATTTTGCCTCAAGAATACGCGGAAATTGGTGATAATTTAAAAGCAAAATATTTGCGACCAATCGTTAGTGTTTGTGAGAAAATTGCAGAGAATGTTAAAAAATCTATAGAAAACAAAGAATTTCCTCTAATTTTAGGTGGAGATCATTCGTTGGTGTTAGGAACTTTGGCTGGACTTCATTCGTATTATAAAAAAACTAACGAACGTTTTGGTCTTCTTTATGTAGATGCTCATGGTGATTTTAATACAACAGAAACAACACCAACAGGAAATATTCACGGAGAATGTTTAAGTGCAAGTGCAGGATTTGGTTTAGATGAACTTGTAAATCTTTATGAAAAAGAGCGAAAAATTGATCCAAAAAATATTTGTTTTGTTGGAATTAGAGATTTAGATCCTGGTGAAAAAGAACTTATGCATAAAGCCGGAGTTACTGTTTTTACAATAAGTGATATAGATCGTTTCGGCTTTTCAGATATCATAAAAAAGGTAAAACTTTTTTTTAAAACACATTGTGATGTTGTTCATGTAAGTTTTGATATGGATTCTCTTGACCCTTCTATAGCACCTGGCACGGGCATTCATGTTCCTGGTGGTTTAAGTTATAGAGAAGCGTTACTTTTAATGGAAGAAATGTATAATTTAAATATGGTAAAATCTATGGAAGTTGTTGAAGTAAATCCTATTCTTGATGTTAGAAATGAAACAGCAGTTATGGCTGTTCAGTTAATAGCTCGCTTACTTGGCGAAAGATTATTTTAGAATTTAAATTTCTTTTACATTTGTAAGATAATAAATTAATTTTCCAGAAATAATAAAGTCTGTGAGAGCTAATTGCTCTAATTTTGAAAGAGAACAATCAAAATCTTCAAAATAAGTTTTATATTCTGCTAAAAGATTTTTTGGTAAAATTGCAAAACTTGCATTTATATAATTTGAAATAAGATTTGATAAAGAACAGACGTAAATTATTTTATCATCTAAAGGTTCTGCTGTAGAATTTTCTTTTGGTAAAGAAGAATCATCATCAATAATAAGATATCTATAATTTTGCAAGGAAGCCCATTCTAAATAATTGTCAGAAATATCATTTTGTGTAGGAAAAATTGAATTGTTTAAAATTCGTGATGTTGATATGTAAGAAAGAGTTGCTCCGCTTGTTGAAAGAAAATCTAAACTCATTTCATTTTCATTAAAAGGAATTTCGGTTACTTCAAAATTTTGTTTTTCAAAGATATGTTTTATTTTTAAATCTTCTTCTTCTGGAAGTGCAATTCTTGGTGTTATTCTTGTAAAAAGAGAATTTTCTGCTAATCTTAAAAGTCCCATGCCTTCTATATTTGTTTTAGGATTTTGAAGTGAATTTAAAGATATTATGTTAGATAATAATTGTTTATATCCTGCACAAACAATAATTTGATTTGGATCAATATCTAATTTTCTGAAAGTATACAAAAACGATGCTATTGCGACTCTAAATGGTTCTTCTCCAAATGGATTTGATTCTGTGTATAAAATGCTTTGTTTATTGAGAATTGTATCCTCATAAGATTTTAAAAGTGATTGATCTATACTTTGTGTTTTTTCAAAATTATCTTCGGGTTCTTTTATTATATAACCTGAATTTAAAATAATTGGAATTTTTGAATTTTTTCTTTCTTTTTGTTTTGTTTTGTTTGTGTTAGATTTTAACTTTTTATTTGTAGATTTTTGTATATCAGATTTTTTTTTGCTTGATAAGAATTTGTTTTTGGGTACAGATTTTTGTTTTTCTTTGTTAGTTATGGTATCAGATGAAAGTGAATTTGTGATTTCTTGTAAAGAAGATGGTTTGTTTGCATAAAAGCCGCTTTTATTTATAGAATGTAAATATCCAGTTTCTTCAAGTTCTTTATAAGCTTTTGTTACTGTATTTCGTGCAATATTTGCTTTTATTGATAATGTTCTAACAGAAGGAAGTTTTTCGCCAATAGAAATTTCTGAATTTTCAATTAATTCAACAATTTTATTACATAATTGTTTATATAATTTTATTTTACTATTTTTATCAGGTAAAAAACTGAAATTTTTCATAAAAATAAAAAAGCCTCTCTTTTAATTTTAATGATTGTTAATTATAAAATATCTTTGAAAAAAATCAAATTTATAACTTCTATGTTAAAACTTTTTGGTATCAGATTTTGTTAAAAAGAATCTTGAAGCAAGATTTTGAAATTTTGCATTTAAGTGAAATTTTTGAAAACAATTTGCTTTATTTAAAAAGAAAAATCCTCTTAGAAAAGTTCTATTTTTACTAAGAGGATTTCTTGTTTTTTCAACTAAAAAAGAAAATTATTTTTTAGTTGTTTTTTTTTGCTACAGTTTTTTTGCTTGCTGAACTACTTGTTTTTGATGCAGTTTTTTCAGCAGCAGCTTTTTGTGCAGCAGCAAGAGCTTTTTTTGCATTGTTGTCTTTAATTACGGCTTGAGCTCCTGCAAGACGTGCTGCTGGTACACGGAATGGAGAGCAAGATACATAATTAAGACCAAGTTTGTAGCAAAGTTCAATAGAAGCTGGATCTCCACCATGTTCACCACAAATTCCAAGATGAAGATTTGGTTTTACAGAACGACCTTTTCCTTCTGCGAATTCCATAAGAGTTCCAACTCCTTCTGCATCAAGAGTCTTAAATGGATCGCTTTCAAGAATTCTTTGATCGAGATAAGAGTTAATAAACTTACCATAATCATCGCGACTGAAACCGAATGTTGTTTGTGTAAGATCGTTTGTTCCGAATGAGAAGAAATCAGCATATTCAGCAATTTTGTCCGCTGTACAAGCAGCTCTTGGGAATTCAATCATTGTTCCAATTTGGAATTTAAGTTCAGTTCCTTTTGCTTTATTTACTTTTGCAATAATTTCTTCTGCTTGACCACGAATTTGTTTAAGTTCGTTTGCAGACATTACGTTTGGAATCATAATTCTAATGTCATGAGCAATTCCTTTCTTTTCTGCTTCTGCTGTAGCTAAAGCGATAGCTTCAACTTGCATTTCGTAGATTTCTGGATATGTAATTGCAAGACGACAACCACGATGTCCTAACATTGGATTGTGTTCGTTGAGTTCAGAGAATTTTGCTTTAATTACATCAACTGAAGTTCCAAGTTTTTGAGCAAGTGCATTTGCTTCAACTTCTGTAGATGCTTGAATGAATTCATTAAGAGGTGGGTCGAGAAGACGAATTGTTACTGAACGACCTTCCATAGTTTTAATGATTTCAAAGAAATCTTTTTGTTGAAGTGGAAGAATTTTTGCAAGATTTGCTTTTCGATCTTCTGTATTATCAGAAATAATCATTTTTTGGAATGATGTAAGTTTTGGTTCATTAAAGAACATATGTTCTGTACGACAAAGACCAATACCGTTTGCTCCAAATTTAAATGCTTGTGGAGCTTCATTTTGCTCTGCATTTGCAAGAACATCAAAACCTTTTACTTTGTGACCAGAAGCAGTTGTTCTTGTTGATTTTGCACGAACTTCATCTGCCCAAGAAAGGAATGTTTCCAAATCGCCAGAAACTTTTGCATCTTCTACAGGAATAAGACCTGCGTATACTTTTCCAGTTGAACCATCAATAGAAATATTGTCGCCTTTTTTGAAAACTTTATTTCCGATTGTAACTTCATCTTTTCCAGAGAAAACAACATCAGCACAACCACAAACACAAGGAGTTCCCATTCCGCGAGCAACAACTGCTGCGTGAGATGTTCGTCCTCCAGTGGAAGTTAAAATTCCTTCTGCAACATACATTCCTTCAATATCATCTGGAGATGTTTCTTTTCGAACAAGAAGAACTTTTTTGCCAGCTTTTGCCCATTCAACCGCTTCTTCTGCTGTAAATACGATTTGACCAGCACCTGCTCCAGGAGATGCGTTAAGTGCTTCTGCAAGTGGAGTTGCCGCTTTTAATGCTTTTGCATCAAATTGTGGATGAAGAAGTTGATCAAGTTGATCTGGTTTTACTCTTAAAAGTGCTTGTTCTTTTGTGATAAGTTTTTCGCCAACCATTTCAACTGCCATTCTAACAGCTGCAGGGCCAGTTCTCTTTCCGTTACGACATTGAAGCATATAAAGAGTTCCTTCTTGAACTGTGAACTCCATATCTTGCATATCGTGATAATGTTTTTCAAGACGATTTCTGATTTTGCAAAGTTGATCGTAAATTTTAGGATTTGTATCTGCGAGTTGTGAAAGTTTTTGTGGTGTACGAATACCAGCAACAACATCTTCACCTTGAGCGTTCATAAGATATTCGCCCATAAATTCATTTTTACCAGTTGATGGATCTCGGCTAAAGCAAACTCCAGTTCCAGAAGTGTCGCCCATATTACCAAATACCATTGCCATTACAGTAACTGCAGTTCCTTTTATAATTTTCTCATCAATATTGTTGATTTTTCGATATGTAATAGCACGAGGATTCATCCAAGAACCAAATACAGCTCCGATTGCTCCCCACATTTGTTTTTCAGGATCTTGAGGGAATTCTTCACCCTTCTCTTTTTTGTACATTGCTTTGTATTTTTTTACAATTTCCTGAAGTTCTTCTGTTGTGAGTTCTGTATCTTCTTTAATTCCACGATGAGATTTTACTTCATCAATAATTGCTTCAAATTTATCGTGATCAACGCCCATTGCAACGTTTCCGTACATCTGAATAAATCGACGGTAAGCATCCCAAGCAAAGCGTGGATTATTTGTTTTGTTTGCAAGACCAAGAACTGATTTGTCGTTAAGACCAAGATTAAGAATTGTGTCCATCATTCCAGGCATAGATTCTGCTGCACCTGAACGAACAGAAACAAGAAGTGGATCTTTTTCATCACCAAGTTTCTTGCCAATAGTTTTTTCAAGTTTTGTAAGATACTTTTTAACTTCTGCTTCAAGTCCTTCTGGATACTTTCTGCCAAGTTTATAATATGCTTGACAAACATCGATTGAAATTGTAAATCCAGGTGGAACTGGGAGACTTAAAGGAGCTCTAGCCATTTCTGCAAGATTTGCACCTTTACCACCAAGAATTGGACGCATTGTTTCATTTCCTTCTGCGTCGCCATTACCAAAGAAATAAACATATTTGGTTTTAGCCATTAATGTCCTCCATATATATATGTAAATTTCAGTATAAACTTAATTATTTAAGTCGTCAATGAAATGTAAGGTTTATAAACATTTTGAACTAAGTTTTGAACAAAAATTTCACAAGAAATAAACAATTTATCCACAAATTTTATTAAAAAAATCCACCATTTAAAATTTTTGACTTTATAAACAGTGGATATTTTTTTGATGATGATAATTGATGATTTTTTTTAAGTCGAGTTTTTATTTTTTTTGACAAGTTATTTCAGCATCATTTTTTTATAACCGAATCTTCAAGATTTTTTAAGAATTGATTTCTGAAATTTCTGTGTGCGGAAGATTATATATATAGTAAGTTGTGTTATTGTAAATATATGAAAAAGTAGAATCTGTCCAACTATTATGTTTAAAATCATAAGTAGTATTACCATTTTTTATAGAAGAAGGTTCTTCAAAAGTTGTTTGCATAAATTCTTTTATATTATTTGATTTTTTATTTACAGCAATTTTATGAATTGTAGAACTTGCTCTTGTTATTGTTAATGTTTGTCCATTATTGTTAGAAACGGTTTTTGTATCTGAAGATGTTGTATATGTTGACAAAACGCTAACTTCAAATGTTCCATCATAATTATATTTTACATCTGTCTCAAGTTTTGTATTTTCTTCCGTAAGAATGTAATTTTCTGTTGAAGTAATTACAAGTTTTCCTAGCGAAGTTTGATATTCACCAACAATATAATTGTAATTTGATTCTAGTGAAGTTTCTGTTAAATTGTTTGTGCAAGAAATTGTGAGTGTTGCTAACAAAGTAAAAATAATTGTAAAAATTGCTACAAATTTTGATTTTGGCGTTTCAGAATAGAAAATTTTTTTCATAATTCCCCCTGTTTTTGTTTTGGGGGAAGCAAATTTTGCTAAAAGGGAGTACTTAAAGAAATTTTTTATTTCTGTTTTTTTTGTACCCCCCCCCAGTATAGAATTTAAATTTATTATAAATCCGATTATTTTATTTGTAAACGTTTTCTTGATAAAAATTTGTTTGAAATTTGGTTTTATACCTCAAATTTTGACATTGTTCAGTATCGTGTTAAGGTTATTTCGACAGTTAATGACCGAGATTTTTAAATTTTATAAAACTGCAAGATTTTTTATGTAAAGAAAAAAAATTCTAGTCGGATTGTAGCCGCGTGTTTTTGTACGTTCTCTGCAAAACTGATGGTTAGTTTTGATAGTAAATAGTTTTGCTTTTTTATAATTTGTGGATTCAAGAATCTCCGCCATCGAGTTTGTTTGCAGAGAATGAAGCGATAGCGAAACGGCGAAATTACAACGAAGTTCCCCGCGTAAAAGCCTTTACTTAAAGAATTTGCTCCAAAAAAAAATAGAAAAATTTTTACTAAAATAATATAATAAAAAATTATGGAACAGTATAAGAAAGATTTTATTGATTTTATGATTGAATGCAAAGTTTTAAACTTTGGTTCTTTTGTTTTAAAAAGTGGCAGAAAATCTCCGTTTTTTATGAATGCTGGAGCGTATGTTTCTGGCTCGCAACTTTTGCGTTTGGGCGAATTTTATGCACAAGCAATTCACGAAAATTTTGGTGATGATTTTGATGTTTTGTTTGGTCCTGCATACAAAGGAATTCCGCTGAGCGTTGCAACTGTTATTGCTTATTCAAAACTTTATGGAAAAGAAATTAAATATTGTTCTGATAGAAAGGAAATTAAAGATCACGGTGCTGACAAAGGTGCTTTGCTTGGTTATAACATAAAAGATGGTGACAGAGTTATTATTATTGAAGATGTTACAACTTCTGGAAAATCGATTGAAGAAACTTATCCTAAAATAAAAGAGCAAGAAACTTCTGCGGGCGGAATTAAAATTATTGGCGAAATTGTTAGTCTAAATCGTATGGAAAAAGCCGCTGACTCAACAAAATCTGCACTTGAAGTTATTAGTGAAAAATATGGTTTTCCTACAAAAGCGATTGTAAATATGAAAGAAGTTGTTGACGTTTTATATAAATCTGATGGAAGCGGAATTATAACTGATGATTTGAAAAAAGCTCTTGATTCTTATTATAGAGAATGGGGAGCAAAGTCTTAAATTTTTAGAGATTTACTATAGACATAAATTTTTTATTTTGATATAGTTTTTTACATTAACGGACGGTTAGCTCAGCTGGGAGAGCATCTGGTTTACACCCAGAGGGTCGGGAGTTCAATCCTCTCACCGTCCAGAAGACTTCATATTTTTATATGGAGTCTTTTTTTTTATTTTTAAATATTTTTTTTGTAAAGTGAGCGATTTTTCTGTGTGATAAAAGTTTCTTTACTTTTGATTGATTTGACGATTTTATACAATTTTGTACATAGAAAAAATTTGTTATGTAAAATATAATTTTCTATAAAGATTTATTTAAACTAACGGTTGTTTTGATTACTAAAGAGGTATTGGTTAAATATCGACAAAAAAATCAGCGAAAAGGAGAAATTATGTCTTTTATTTATAATATTCCTACTAAAGTTTATTTTGGTGATGGTTATTTTGACTGTTTGGAAAAAGAATTAAAGGCTTTTGGAAAAAATGTTCTTTTAGTTTACGGTGGTGGTTCAATTAAAAAAATTGGATTGTATGAAAAAATATTAAAACAAACTAATGATTGTTCGTTAAAAGTTTTTGAATTATCTGGAATAGAACCAAATCCTAAAGTTGATTCTGTTAGAAAAGGAATAAAACTTTGCAAGGAAAATGAAATTGATGTAATTCTTGCGGTTGGTGGCGGTTCTGTAATTGATGCTGCAAAATTTATTAGTGTTGGTGCGTGTTATGATTTTGATATTTGGGATTTTGTGACAAATAAAATTTCAGTTGAAAAAGCTTTACCTGTTGTTACTTTGCTAACAATTTCTGCAACTGGTTCAGAAATGGATCCAACGGCAGTTTTAAATAATCCGCAAACCAATGATAAAATCGGCGTAACAAATGAAATTTTTTATCCAAAGGTTTCTTTTTGCGATCCAAGCCTTACTTTTTCTGTTGGTAAATATCAAACTGCTTGTGGCTCTGCGGATATTTTAAGTCACATTATGGAAGTTTATTTTAATCAAAATCAAAATCTTTATATGTTAGATAAATCAATGGAAGGAATGATGAAAACTGTTATAAAATTTGCTCCAGTTGCATTATCTGAACCTGAAAATTATGAAGCAAGAGCAAATCTTATGTGGACATCTTCTTGGGCAATAAATGGTTATATTTCTGGTTGCAATAAAGCACCATGGAGTTGTCATCCAATGGAACATCAACTTTCGGCTGTTTATGATATTACGCACGGTTTAGGACTTGCAATTTTAACTCCGCGTTGGATGAATTATGTTTTAGACGAAACTACAGTTGAAAAATTTTATAATTTTGGCGTAAATGTTTTTGAACTTGAAAAATCTTCTGACAAAATGTCTGTGGCAAAACAAGCAATAAAATGTTTGGAAAAGTTTTTTTATGAAACTTTAGGTTTAAAAAGTCATTTAAGTGAACTTGGAATTGATGACTCAAAATTTGAATTTATGGCTCAAAAAGCAACTGGCGGAAAATTTATAAATGGTTGGAAAAAACTTTCTGCAAAAGATGTTGAAAAAATTTACAAAATGTCGCTTTAAGTTTTTGTTGTTGTAAAATCAAAATTTAAACTCTTAAAATATTTTCGTAAAAAAGCAAATTTTTTGTTTCTTTATAGATGTTTTCTTTGTTCTAATAAATATGAGAATTTTTAAAATATGTTTTTTTTCATTACAAATATTTTTTGTGACTTCTTTTTGTTTTGCATCAGAAACTGTCGAAAATTTATTAAAAGCATATTTAAAAAATAGTCTTACGCTTTTAAAACTTTCATCACAAGTCGAAAATCAAATTTTAGAAAATCAATCAGTTAAAATAGAAAATGGATTTAATATTCAAATTTCAACTGGAAATATTCAAGTGGAATTTCAAGATTCTCCAAAAATTTCTTTTAGTCCTTCTGTGAGTTTTGAATTGCCACAAGCGGATAATTTGTCACTTACAGTTTCGTCAGATTTTGATATTGATGGAAAAAATTCTTTGCTTTCAAATACATCTTTTTCTTTAAGTGCCGACATTTATTCAAATTCTATGGCAACAAGAAAAATCACTTTAGAAAAAGCTGAGCGAGATTTACTTGAAATTCAGCGTGAACTTCAAAATGGTTTTCTTAGCGTTGAAACGGAATTTTATACTAATTTGAAAAATCTTTATGAATTAGCGGCAAATGTTGAACTTGCACAAAATGATTTGTATGAAGATGCTTTAGATTTTGAAAAAATAAAAGCTCAAGGTTTTAGTTCTGGTTCTTCAACATATCGGTTAGCTCAAATGAAAGTTATTTCTGACCAATATAAAGTTGAACAATATAAACATTCTTTGCTTAGCGAAGTTAAAATTTTTGCAGTTAAATGTGATGTTGAATTTTTAAGCGATGATGTTTGGTCTTTTTTACCTTTTGAAATTCCACAAGTTGAAGCAGTTGATATTGATTTGTTTAAAAAAGAAGATTTTGCTGACATTGAAAATGCTACTTGGATTCATCAAATAAATCAAAAAACGCGAGATGCTGACAAAAGTTTTTCTGTAAAGGCAAACGCAGGTTATACTTTTGATAATGAAATTTCTTCAAATACTTATGCAGATACAGTTGATGGCGGAACTTCATTTACTTGGAATGATAGCGGTTTAACAGCGAATTTTGGCGTTTCTGTTCCGATTTCTGACCCAAATCCTATTTATAAATTTGGGTTTTCTGTGGTGCCAAATAAATTTAGACTTGCAAAAATTTCAAATCAACAAAAAGAACTTGAGTCTGAACAAGAATTAATTTCTATTCAAAGTGCAGAAAACGATTATGAAACAACTTTAATTAGTCAAAAAACTGAATTAGACGATATAAAATTTAATAAAGAAAAGAATAAAGAAACTTATGAACTTTATAATCAACTTGAAAAAGATATGACGCTTTATTATGAGCGAGGTTTGATTTCGGAAAGTGAATATAAATCTGCACAAACTAACAAAGAAAATTATAGAATACAATGTTTAATAAATGACATCGAATTGATTATTTACAATAATGAAACTAAACAACTTTTTAATAGAGATGAAGAATTTGTTTTGTCAAACAAAAATTGAATTTAAAAATCCAAAATTTTAATTCAGCAGTTTAAGGAATTTGATATGAAAAAAAAGGCAAAAATAATTTTAATTATTATAATTGCTATAGTTTTTATAGTTTGTATTTTAACGATTGTTCGTTCGTTGGTTTCTTCAAAAAAATCGTCTGAAAGTACGACTTATACAGTTGCGCAAGAAACATATCGAAATACAATCAGTATCGCTGGCGTTGTAAGTGCGGCTCAAGAGCAAACTTTGCAAGCTCTTTCTGACGGAACTGTGGTTGCTGTTTATGTGGAAAAAGGCGATCACGTAAAAAAAGGCGACGTTATTATTCAACTTGATGATACAACTCAACAATATAATCTTGCAAAACATGATTATGATATGGAAACTACAAAAATTAGCGGTTCACAAAAAGAACTCGCTTTAATGGAAACCGAAAGACTTTCCTTGCTTCAGAAAATTGCAGAAAGAAAAGTTAGTGCAACCTTTGATGGAATTATTGCGGATTTAGATGTTTCTGTTGGCGATTCTTTGGAAGCAAAAGATTCTGTTGGAGATTTAGTTGATGTTTCTTATTTAATTGCTGATGTAGAAGTTGCTGAAACTGATGTTGCAAAGTTAAAAGAAGGTCAAAATGTGGAATTTACTTTTCCAGCTTATGACGGAACTGTTCAAGGTTATGTTGTGAGTTGGCCGGCGATTGGCGAAGTAACTTCACGAGGAGCAACAATTGTTAATGTCAGAGTTCGTATTGATGAATATCCAAAGGCGATTTTGCCAAATTTTTCTTTTTCAGGAAATATTCAAATTAGTCCAGATGAAACTTATACGCTCGTAGAACGATATGCGGTTGGACGAGAAAATGGTCAAGCGTATGTTGTTAAAGCAAAAACTAATGAAAAAATATATGTAAAAGTTGAGCATTACACTGGCGATTTTGTAAAAATTCTTGAAGGTGATTTAACAGAAGGTGATGTTTTAGAGCAACAAATTGTTCCTAGAACTTCAGGTTTTAATAGAGGACGCGGTGGACCTAATGGATTTTCTGGACCAGGCGGACCGCCTCCGGGGGCACGCTAAATTTATGGAGCAAAAAGAATCTGTAATTAGTTTGGAACACGTAAAAAAAATTTATCAAATGGGCGAAAATAAAGTTTTTGCACTAAGAGATGTTTCTTTTGATATAAAACAAAGCGAATTTGTTACAATAATGGGACCTTCTGGTTCTGGAAAATCAACTTGTATGAATATGATTGGTTGTTTGGATAAACCAACTGAAGGAATTGTAAAAATCAACGGAAAAGAAACTTCAAAAATGTCTGAAAAAGAACTCGCTTTTCTTAGAAATAAAACTGTTGGCTTTGTTTTTCAGCAATATTTTCTTCTGCCGTCAATGTCTGTTCTTGAAAATGTAATGCTTCCTTTGCGTTATGCAGGAATTGAGCGAAAAGAACGTATTAGGTTAGCAAAAACTTCTTTGGATAAGGTTGGGCTTTTAGATAGAATTGCTCATCATCCTTATGAACTTTCTGGCGGACAAAAACAGCGAGTTGCTATTGCACGTGCGATGGTTACAAATCCTAAAATTATTTTAGCCGATGAACCAACTGGTGCTTTAGACAGCGAAACAGGAAAATCCGTAATGAAACTTTTTTGGGAAATAAATTCTTTTGGCACAACTGTTGTAATTGTTACTCACGATATTCGTGTTGGAGCAAGTTCAAATAGATGTATAAAAATTTTTGATGGATTGGTTCAGTCTGATTCTTTTCAAAAGCCACAAAATTTTGATTAAAATTAAAAAACTAAAATGCTTGAAGATTTTTTTAATGCACTTGCAAATTTTAAACGTAATAAAATTAGAACTTTTCTTTCTCTTTTAGGAATTATAATTGGCGTTGCTTCCGTGATTGTGATTATGAGCATGGGCGAAAGTTCTACAAGAAAAATACAAGAAACTTTTGGTTCTTCTGGGCTCGATATGGTTAACATTGGAAGCGGATTTATGCGTAGAAATCGAGATGCGGTTACTTTAGTTTTTAATGAAGATTTTAGAGAAGATATGTTTGCTGAAATCCCTGACATCAAAAAAATTTGGTATAAAAATTATTTAAATGCAACAATCAGTTATGGAAGTACGAGCGTTAGTTCGTCTTGTGCTGCTATAGAAAATAAATATCTTGAAAATTATGGAATTGAACTTGATTCTGGAAATTACTTTTCTTTAACTGACGAAGCTATGGGACTTCAAAAAATTTTATTGGGAAGTGATATTGCATCTTCTTTGTTTCCAAATGGTGACGCTGTGGGAAAATATGTTCTTTTTGTTACAAGTTCAGTTCCTTTTAGTTTTGAAGTTGTTGGCGTGTTAAAAGAACAAACTTCTGGAATGGAAAATTCTTCTACAGGTTGTTTTATTCCTCGTGGATTTTACGCTAAGAAAATTACTCCAAATCCAAGTGCGTCTCAAATAATGGTTCAAGCAATTTCAAACGAAAAAGCAACTTCTCTTGTTGATATAATAGAAACTTATTGCGAAGAAAAATCAGGAACTGAAGGTTCTGTAAATGTTAGTTCTATGCAAACAATGATTTCTCAAATGAGTTCAATCACAAATACTTTAAGTATTATGCTTTCTGCAATCGCCGCAATTTCTTTGTTTGTCGGCGGAATTGGAATTATGAACATTATGATTGTTACGGTCACTGAGCGAAAACAAGAAATTGGAATTAGAAAAGCGTTGGGAGCAAGTCCAGCTAAAATAAAGCAACAATTTCTTGTAGAATCAGCGAGTTTAACTTTGCTTGGCGGAATTATAGGAATTTTGTTCGGAATTTTAATAAGTATTGGTCTTGAATTTGTACAATCTCAATCTTATGTGATTAGTTGGAAATCTTGCATAATTTCGTTTGTTTTTTCTGTGTTTGTTGGAATATTTTTTGGTTTAAGTCCCGCTTCTCGTGCCGCAAAATTAGATCCAGTTGTTGCTCTTTCTGGTGAATAATTTTTTTTTGACCGAACGTTAGTTAGCAGTGTGGCACTTTAATTTTACTTATTTTCTTTAAGTTTTCCGCGAGAAATAAAATCCAAGTGTGCGATTTTCTTCTTTGGTAAATGAACTTGAGTTTTTTCAATTTTTAAAGAATTTTTTTGCAAGTTTATAATTTCTTTTTTGTCCAGCCAAATTGGTGTTTTAGGATTAAAATCTCCTTGTTTTACATATTCTTCCCAATAAGAATCTTCTGGAATTTCAAAACGCATTTTTTGATTTGTTGTGGGATGGATAAATTCTAAGGTTCTTGCATGAAGAGCAAGTCTATGAAAAGGATCTGTTTTTGCTCGATAGTTTTCGTCTCCCGCTAATGGATATCCTAAAGAAGAAAGATGAGCTCTAATTTGATTTTTTTTGCCAGTGTCTAAAGAAAGTTCAAACAAAGTGTGAGTTGGTCCTTGAATTAAAATTTTATAATGAGTTCTTGCATTAACAGTTTTTGCTTCGTCATCAGATTTATTTTTTACGTAACCAACGTGATAAGCATTTTGTGCTAAAGGCAAATCAATAATTCCTTCTTTTTCTAAAAATTTTGACGGATTTTTTGGATTTTCAGCAACCGCATGATACAAACGCTCAGTAACCATTGAATGCCAATTATTCATAATTTTTTTTTGCGTATTCTCGTTAAGTGCAAACATCATTACGCCACTTGTATCTCTATCTAAGCGATGAACTGTAAGCGGTTTGTGAGTTTTAGAATAAGTTCCTTGCGTTCTCATTATTTTTTCTAAAATGTCTAATGCAGTTCTAGATTTGCTTCCAGGGTAAGGAACTGAAAGCAAACCGCTAGGTTTTTCAATAACAACAATATCTTTGTCTTCGTAAAGAATTTGTATTTTTTCTTTACCATAATCAGATTTATGTTCGCGTTTATAAAGCGTGCTTGCTTTTACATTATGAATGTTTTTGTTCATCGTTTTTATTTCCTTTTATCAAAAATGTAAACACAGAAAAATTTACAGTAATAAAAATCAAATAAATTAATATAATAAGTTCAAATAAAAGTTTTGAAATTTGATTTTTTAAAACAAGAAAAAATATTCCTAAAATCAAAGTTCCAATTCCAATAATGTAAAAAATTAAACTTGCACTTTTATAAATTTTGATTTGTTTTGCTGATTTAGAAAATTTCATATAAATCGCTATTGCCAAAAATATTATTCCGACAACAATAAAAGTTATACTTGCGATTAAAATTTTTGCGTTATTCATAATCAAAATATATCACAAAGAGAATAATTAAAAAAGTTTGCAAAATTTCTAATACTAGATTTATAATTTTAATATGAAAGAATTAACGAATCTTGTTGAATATTATGATGAACTATTTCCTATAACAGAAGACCAAGAAAATTTTTACAATAACTTGATAAAAGATTATAAAAATCCTGTAAAATTTCTTCATATTTTTTCTGGAACTGGACTTTTTGAAAGTAAAATGGCAAAAAAAGGTCAAGATGTAACAGGAATTGAAGAAGAATATTGTCTTTTGGAAGCGGCAAATCTTAGAAGAAGAAATCAACTTATGGCTATTAGATTTTTTAATATGAGTCATAAAGAAATGATAAATTTTTTAGGTAAAGGATTTTATAATATAATTTCTGTTTTAAATAGTAGACTTATGTTTTTAAAATCTTCTGCGGAAGTTGAAAAATTTTTTATTGATTGTAAGCAACTTTTGTCAAAAAATGGCGTTTTGATTTTTCAGATGATTAACTTTGAGAAGTTTCAAAATGTTCCTATGGCACAACTAAAAGAGCGAAATAGTTCTCGTTCTAAACTTTTTACAGAACTTTTTGATGATAATGGCTACAAAACAATTTCTATGAATTTAGAAACTGGAAACGGAAAAATTATAAGTATTTTTAAAGATTATGAAATTAATCCAATTTTGCCAAAAGATATAGAATTTTATGCTGAAAAAGCAAATTTTTCTTCTGCGGATTTTTATGCTGATTTTGATAAATCAAAATTTACTGGCGACGAAGAAAGTTTTATTGTTGTTTTAAAATGATTTTTTAACTTTAGTTGATTTTCCAGCGATTATTTTCTTTTACAAAACGTTTTGCATTTATTTCAAGTAATCGGCCATCTTCTCCAGCCATTTTTACCATAGAAGTTATAGGATTTACTTCTGTTATGCGGAAAGATGTTCCATCATAAAAAAGTTTTATTCCTTCAGTTGGAAGTTTTTTTCTAGTTTCAGAATACCAATCATATTCGTAACTTAAGCAACATAAAAGTCTTCCACACTGCCCGCTTATTTTCATAGAGTTTAAACTCAAGTTTTGATCTTTTGCCATGCGAATGCTTACAGGTTTTAATTTGTCACTTATAGAATGGCAACAATAAGGTCTTCCGCAAACTCCAAGTCCGCCAGTAATTCTACACTCATCTCTTACGCCAATTTGTCTAAGTTCAATTCGCATTTTAAAAATTGAAACTAAATCTTTTACAAGTTCTCTAAAATCAACACGATTGTCGCTTGAAAAGAAGAATAAAGCTTTTTGTTCGCCAACCAAAAAGTGAACTGAAATAAGTTTCATATCAAGATGATGATTATTAACTTTTTCTTTGAATACATTAAATGCTGATTTTTCTTTTTCTAAAAGTTCTTTTGCGTGTTTTAAATCATCTTTTGTAGCAACTCGAGAAATTTCAATAATATCGCTTGGTTTTATTCCGATTGGACTTGTGGCTTTCCCAAGATTTATTGCCAAATCTTCGCCATATCTTGTAGGAATAATTACTGAATCGCCTGTTTCTATTTTTAATCCTTGTGGCAAAGTTGCATAAAGTCCTTCGCAAGAATATTCAAGTTTAAGTTTATATAATTCATTCGGGAAAACAAAATTTTCTGATGAAGAAGAATCTTCTGTGTTTATATTATCTTCTAAGGTTGAAAGATCAACATTGTCTTTATCTAGTTCATTTTCAAAAAAATCGGACATTTATTTTGCTCCAGTTTGTTTAATTTTATCAATTAGTTTGCAAGCAAGTCTACTAACAATCCTTTAATTTCATTTATTTTAGAAAGCATTAAAATTTTATCTCGATGAGCAGAAAGCAAATATCGTGCCATTTCATCAAGTTTTTGATTTATAATTTTGATTTGAATTTTGGGTGGCATTGGTTTTCCTGATTTTGAAAAACCGCGAACTTCTTTTTTTGTTACGTCAAAATTATTTTTTTCAAGGAATTTAAAAAATAAAGAAATTTGTTTTCTGTAATTTGCAAAATTTTCTGGTAATTGATTTTCAGCAAGTTTGTCGCCAGCAATATCAACTTGATCTCGTAAAAAAATTGCCGCTTCTTCTGTTTGCATTTTAGCAATTTCTGGTGGAAATCCTTCTTGAATTAGCGAATATTCTTCTTGCGTTTCTTCCAAGGTCTTTGAAAATTTAAATCTTTTAGTTTTTTCAGTTTTTTTTTGTTGAGTTGAATTTAGTTGAGACATTTGTGCTGCTGAAAAATAAAGTCCAGAATTGGAATTTACACTATCTATTGCCATTTTTAAACCTGAATTGATTTTTCTTGAATTGCTTTTTTGTTCTGCCAATCAAGAACTGCGTTTTCATAAGGATTTTGTTCTAAAAGAGAAATGCAATGTCCGTGTAAAATTACTTTTTCATCTGACTGAAGTTTGTGTGTTTGAATGTCGCCAATAACGACGCTTGTAGAAAGAAGTTTTACTGAATCTGGAGCAATAATATTTCCGTATACAATTCCGCCTATTACAGAAACAGATTTTGCTATAATATCTCCGCGAATTCTAGCATTTTCTCCAACAATTACATTTCCAGAAGTTTCCAAGTCGCCGTCTAAATCTCCATCGACTCTAATAAATCCGTTAATTTTAAGATTGCCTTTTATAGACGAACCTTTTCCAATAATGCTGTTGATAGAAATGTCTTCGTTGAAAATTGCCATTTATTTACTTTAAATTATTTTACGTTTATGTATTTTGCAGGATCTACAACATCAGAGCCAATATGCACTTCATAATGTAAATGCGGACCAGTTGTAATTCCTGTATTTCCAATAGTTCCAATTACTTGACGTTGAGTTACAGTGTCGCCTTTACGAACACGAACTGTTGCCATATGTGCATAACGTGTATAAATTCCATATTTGTGCTTAATAATTACATTGTTGCCAAAACTGTCGTCATAACCAACTGCAACAACTTGACCATTTGCTGTTGCAATAATTGGATCGCCTGTTCGATATGTAGAAAAGTCCAAACCTTTATGAATGTACCATTGCTGAGTAATTGGATGAACATTTTGACCAAATTCCATTGAAATATGACCAATTCCATTTTTAACTGGCCAAATATTAGGAATATCAGTAAATAAAGTTCCTTGATTTTCAAGCATTTTGCCAATTTGCTCAACCGGATGAATTGCACTTTCAAGATAAGATGTTAATTGTCTAACATCAGCGGTTTCTTTTAACGAACCAGAAGTAATATCTTGTGTGTCAAAAAGTGAAGACAAGTCGCTATTTTTACCAAAGTTTTTTGATATACTTGAACTTTGATTTATTCCGAGCAAAGAAAGTGTTTGATTTAATGAATTTTGAAAACGTTTTGCTGATTGAAGTAAATTGTTGTTTTCATCACGAAGTTCGTCAAGACTTGCAAGAGATTCTTTATTTTCGTCCTTTAATCTTGTAATTTCTGCAGAACTTCCTACATTTCTGTGATTAAAATAAACAAATGAACCAACTATTCCAAAAATGATTACAAATCCTAAAACTAAAGCAAAAACATTTGTTTGAATATTGAAAACTTTTCCTTGTGAATGAGGAACAATCATAATTGTAAGTTTTCCGTCAAAAACTTTAAAAACACGTACAAAAAAATGACCGATTTTTACAAAAAATGTTTTTAATGAGTTTATAATTTTTGAAACGAGATTTTTTTCAATTCTTTTATACTTTCTAGTACGTGCCAAAATAAGCCTTCTATAAAAATACTTTATTTTTCCTAAATCTGAATGATTATATCATAAATTTTGTAAAAAAGTCTTAAAACTTATAAATATTCTAAAACTTTTATGTAATTTTAATCAATGCAACTAAATAAGTATAACAAAACACTTGTTGTTCTGTCAAATTTGCTTAAGAATTTTGATTTTTTTGAAATTTATCATAAATCTTAATGAAATTTTTAACTTATAATAAAGTTGACGATAAAAAATTACTATGTTATCTTTATTTATCGGTATAAATAATACAAAACAACAGTTACTTTTTATTTGAATAAATGGAAATCACTTTGTTTTATTGAAAAAAAATGATACTAAAACTATTTTTTATTGTTTTAAATATCAAAATATTACAAAGTTGATTGAAGATATAGAATTTTCAGAAAATTTTTAACTTTAGATTTTTTGAGATTCCTATATTTTATATTTTAACAGTTCTTGTTAAAGGAAGAAAGCCATGCAATTTTTTGATACTCATGCCCATATTGGGTTGATATATGATGACCCAATAGAACAATATCGCGTTATTCAACAAGCAAAACAAGCGGGAGTTACTCGTATTGTTTCTATAAATAATTCACTTGTTGATTTTAAAAAAGAATACAAATATTTGGAATTTCAAACTGGAATTTATCATGCAGTTGGAGTTGGACCTTCTGAAGTTACGGCTCCTGGTGCTAATTGGATTCAAGATATAGAAGAAAGTGTAAAACTTCCAAATGTTGTTGCTATTGGAGAAACTGGTTTAGATTATTTTAAACAATATGGAAATAAAAGAAACCAAATTGAACTTTTTATTGCACAACTTGAATTGGCACAAAAACATAATCTTCCGGTTATAATTCACAATAGAGAAGCAGGAAAAGATATTTTTGAAATTTTGCAAGATAGATTGCCTGATAGCGGAGCAATTTTCCATTGTTATAGTGAAGATGCTGAATATGCAAAAAAATGTCTTGATGCAAATATGAATGTATATTTTTCTTTTGCGGGAAATCTTACTTATAGAAACGCAAGAAATTTGCATGAAACAGTTTTGAATATTCCGCTTGATAGAATTCTTATAGAAACTGAAAGTCCTTTTATGATTCCTTCTCAATATCGAGAAAAAAAGAGAACTAAGCCAGCGATGCTTCCTGCAACAGCTGCTTTTCTTGCTGATATGCTTGAAATTGATATTGAAAAACTTGCCGCTCAACTTTGGACAAACAGTTGTAAGATTTTTAAACTCCCAGAATAATTTATGTCTTGGTATCATCCTGTAAAAATAGGAAATCTTGAATTAACAGGAAATTTGTTTCTTGCACCAATCGCCGGTTATAGTGACAAGGCATTTAGAACTTTGTGTGTTGAATGTGGAGCTTCTTTTTGTACTACAGAAATGGTGAGTGCCGAAGCTTTAGTTCGAGGAAATAAAAAAACTGTTGAATTAATGTCACGTTCTCTTCTTGAAAAAGCGTACGCTGTCCAAATTTTCGGTGGAAATGCAGAAGTTATGTCTAAAGCCACCGAAATTGTTCTTTCTTCCACAGATTGCGATTGCATTGACATAAATGGCGGTTGCCCAGTTCCAAAAATAACAAAAACTGGTGCTGGAAGTATGCTAACAAAAGAACCTGAAAGACTTTTTTCTATTGTTAAAGCAGTTAAAGAAAAATCACTTGAATATGCAAAAATAAATCCACAAAGAGGAAATGTCCCTGTTACTATAAAAATCCGAAGTGGTTGGGATTCATCTCATATCACTTGGAAAGAATGTGCACAAGCTGCATTAGACGCTGGAGCCGATGCAATTACAATTCACGCAAGAACAAAAGCTCAAGGTTATTCTGGAAACGCTGATTGGGAAATCCAAAGGCAACTTGTAGAATTTATTAATGGAAGAATTCCTGTTTTTGGCAGTGGTGATGCAAAAAGTCCAGAAACTGCACTTGAAATGTTTGAAAAAACAAATGTTGACGGAATAATGTTTGCTCGCGGAGCAATGGGCGATCCTTTTTTATTTAAGAGAACGATTGAATATTTAACAACTGGAACTTACAAAAAAGAAACTTATAAAGAAAGAATTTTATCTGGATTTAAAGAATTAGAAATAAATGTTCAAGAAAAAGGTGAAAAATCAGCGTGTCTTCAAATGCGTAAAAAATTTTGTGCATATTGCTCTGGAATGCAAGGAAGCTCTCAAATAAGACGACAAATTGTTATGGCAGCAAGTGTTCAAGATTATAAAAATGCTTTTTCTTCATACCTTGAGTAAATAAGTTTTCAATAATAAAATAAAATTATGTCTTTTATTCAAGCGTTAACAGAATTTTTTCAATCAATTTTTATGTCGTCACATCCAGAAGTAAAAAAACGACAAATGATTCGAAAACTTGAAAATGAATTAAAAAGTCTTGCTCCAAATATTTATAAAAATGGTTTAGTTGAACCGAATTTCGCTGAAGCAATTAGAATTTTATTTATTAACACAAAAGAAATTGAAAATATTTTGTCAGAAACAATTTGCTCGGAAGATATTACGCGTAATCGACATTTTGAAGAGCAACTTTTGCTTACAGGTTTTAGTTCAGAGCAACAAGATATTCTTGAAAGTCTTGCTTATGAAAAACGCAAAATTGGTGCCAAAAACGCTCCTTCCTTAAATCGATATTTTGAAAATGAACACAAAAAACTTGAAAATGTCGTAAAAGAAATGAACAGCACTGAATTTATAAAAATTGATTATGTTTTAGATCGAATAAAACAATTAAATGATATTTGTAAATTTGGTTTTGTTTCAGCGTTAAGACTTTTTGATAGTTCATATTCTACAAGCCCAAATTACGAACCAAATTTTGTTTCAGTTCCTGCCGATTTATTAGAAACTTCTTTGATGGATTTGTATTACGTTATTGCTGATATGGACATTTCGACTTCACTTTATAAAGCACTTTTAGCTCTTGCTGAACTTAAAAACGGACAAAGTCTTTCTGAGCGTCAAAATCAAAGCCTTAAAGAAAATCTCAAAAAAATTCAAGGACTTATAAAACATATTTTTACAAATGAAATTCTTGTGCTTTTAATTAGAATTGCAAAACAAGATGTTGAATTTGTTCCAAATCACGCTTCATACAAAGGAAATTATCGAAAAAAATATGCAAGTTATCTTGAAACAAGATTTCGTGTTGATGAAGAACGTTTAAAAGGCGAAATTCAAGACGAAACAATTTCTGAAGAAGTAAATGAAATTTTTGGTAACACACAATTACTTTCGCTAAGAGGTTACAACGCGGAAATTAATAATCAGTTAAAACATAGCACGCCTTGTTCTTTTATGTGGGTTTTGCCAATGCAAATTTTAAAAACTTTTGTGAAAAATTTTTATGAAGGACATGTAAAACCGCTTTTAAATGATATTGTTATTGAAGGAATGTTTAATAATCCTACATATAAAAGTGATTTTTCTTCTACAGTTTTTGCTTGTAATGAAATTCTTGAGCGAATTGAAGGTTTTGAGCAAATGTTTAATCGTGGAAATGAATTTGATGAAGCAAATATTGTTGGACTTATTCACGACAGTCACAAAGATCAAAGTTTTGAAAATAGTTTAAAAAACTTATGTGAACAAATAAATCATGAAGCAAAAAATTTATTACAAGCCGAAGTCAACAATATAAATTCTTTAAATAAAAAAATTTCTGATATTATTTCTGAATCTAAAAAGCCGAGTTCTGATTCAATTCAAAACTTAAAAGTTCTTATGATTTCTTCTCGTAATCGCGATAATTCTAACATTCTCGAAAGTCAGCACGAGCAATGGAATGTTTTTCTTGAAATAATGAAAAATTATGTTATAATCGGCGGTAAAGAAAAAAAACAATAGGTCATATTTATGAATAAAGATGAACAAGAAACTGAAAAATCAGATGAAGATAGTATAATAGCTACTTATGAAAAAAATATTTATGATCTAAAACAACTTTTAGAAATTTCTCGTTCATTAAGTACAAGACTTGAACTTCCTGCTCTTATAGAATCAATCCTTTATATTACAATGGCTCAAATGAGAGTAACTGGCGTAGGACTTTTTATTCTTAAAAATATGAATAGTACTTATTTTGTACTTGAAAACAATTATAGCGGAATTACAATAGATCCTTCCATTGATTATAGAATTCCTGCAAATAGTATTTTTGTTAATAAACTTGGTGAATTTGCTTCTCCTTGCACAGTTGAAGAACTTGAAAAGAAAATTCCTTTTGATAAAACGCTTGAAATATTAAAATCTTTAAATCCTTCGCTAATAGTTCCGCTTATTTTGAAAAATCGTATAAATGGAATTCTTGTGCTTGGAGATAGAATTATTTTACAAAATGATAAAGCGGATTATACGGAATATGAAAGAGATGAAATTAGTAGTATTGCATCTTTAGCTTCAATCGCAATAAATAATGCTTCTCTTATTGAACAGTCGTCTACAGATATGATGACTCACTTAAAGTTAAAATATTATTTTTTTAACAGTCTTACAGATAAACTTGATATGGCTTTTGCACAAGGAAAAACTTTAGCTGTTCTTATGTTTGACATTGATTTTTTCAAAAAATTTAATGATACATACGGACATGAATGTGGCGATTATGTTTTAATAAATGTTGCAAGAATCATCAAAGAAAGTGTAAGAGAAGATGATATGGCATCAAGATATGGTGGCGAAGAATTTACAGTTATGCTTAATGATGCTGATAAAGATATTGCAATTTCTGTTGCTGAAAGAATCCGAAAAAATATTGAAAATGCTGATTTTGTTTACAACAATATTCATATGAAAGTTACAATTTCTGGCGGAGTTTCAGTTTTTTCTGTTGATAAAAATCCAGTTTTGTCTGCAACAACTTTAGTAAATCAAGCAGATCAAGCACTTTACGTTTCAAAAGCAAACGGCAGAAATAGAATTTCTTTTTACGAAGAAGAATCAAAGAATTAATATTCTAAATATCTGATTTTTTAAATTTTAGAAATCTTGAAAATAAATTTTATTTTTCCGATAATTAAAAACGATGAACATTTTACGAAAACCTTTTAAGTATAAATTTTTCAACGTTACTTTAATTTTAGTTTTTATAAATTTAATATTTTTCTTTTTTACTTATATTTTTCCGTCATTAAAAATTTATTTAGGAATGAGCATTCTTGGACTTAAACTTCATTTTTTTTGGCAACCAATAACTTATATGTTTGTTCATTCTGGTTGGTCACATATTATTTTTAATATGTTGGCACTTTTTATGTTTGGAATTCAAATTGAAAGAACGATTGGTTCTTGGGAATTTTTGCTTTTTTATATGATTTGTGGAATTCTTGACGGAATTATTTCAATCATTTTGTATCAAATTCTTGGTTATAACACTTTGCTTATGGGAGCGAGCGGAGCGATTTATGCAATTTTGCTACTTTACGCTGTGATTTTTCCGCGAAATAAAATTTTTATTTGGGGCGTAATTCCTATTTCTGCACCGATTTTGGTTGCGGTTTATGCTGTTATAGAATTTGTAAGTCAAATGTTTGGAAATGACAATGTTGCTCATCTTTCGCATTTATCTGGATTTGTTTTAGCTTGGCTTTATTTGTTAATCAGAATGGGAATAAATCCAATTAAAGTTTGGAAAAATGCGTATGGCAAATAAAAAGAAATTATTTTTTTTTGTGATTTTATTATTTGCTGAATTTTGCATTTTTTCGCAAGTTCCGTCGCAAATAGAACAAATTCGATTGCAAATTTGGGCAGATTTGGATTCTTATCCAGGAAAATTTGAAGATTCAGAAAATCCGCAGAATTTTAATCAGCAGAATTATAATCAACAAAATTCTTATCAGCAAGAAAATCAGGAAAATCATAAAAAGCAAACTGAATTTGAACAAATTTTTTCTTATGCAATAAATCGAACAAAAGAACTTAGTCCGTTTTTGCTTAGCGGAATGATTTATGGCTTTAATTTCGAATATACGCCGTCAGATAAAAGGCGAAATGTTTCTGAATATTGGGATTTTACGCTGATACAAGAAATCAACAAAAATACAAATCAACTTGAATATAAAAATCCTTCAGTAGAAGATAATAAACTTATTTGTTGGGTTTATTGTAATAGAACTTCGGAACAAATTGCAGAATATAGACATTGGACTTCGATTGTTTATCCAAAAGTTAAGGGAATTGGTAAAGCTTCTGTTGAAAATGGATTTGAGTCAATAAAAGAAGCGTGCAGTCAGGCGGCAAAACAAGCGGTTAGAGAATATTGGCGAACGATGATAAAAAATAAACCAAAAGAAATTAGCGGTAAACTTTTGCTTGTAGAAAATCCGAGAATTTATATTAAAAATGGTGAATATGTGGTTGACCTTGATTTTTTTATGGAAACTGATAGAATTATTCAATATACCTATTATTGATTTTTTACGAGGAGGAAATAAATTATGAAAAAAATTGTTGCGATTTTTGCAACAGCATTTATGTTGACTTGTTCAATTTTTGCACAAACATCTGGAAATGCTGATTTAGAGTCTATAAATAGTTATTCGTCGATTGACACTGAAGTATTACAAATTGAAGATAAATTTGCAGATCTTCATCCAAAAGCAAAATCTGTAAACTTGACACTTGAACATACTCCACTTACTGGCGAAGTTAGATTTTATTATAATTGTATGGCATCTGCTTACGATCAAGGTGAAGCAATGAACACAGCAATGGCTGTATATGAAGAATTTGCTGAAGAAAATAAATACAAATCAAAGGTTTATGTAAGCAAAGATAGAACTTCATATTACAAAGATGAACGTGGCGTTAGAATGGCAACCTATGTTTCACATGTAGTATTTAAAAGATAAAAAATTTGTCATCCTAGGTTGGTAATTTAAATTGACAGACATTAAAACTCTTGTAAAAAATTTGCACCCACTAGAAACAAAGGTGCTTCTTCATTATGGATTAAAAGATGAATTAACTTCATCTCGTTTGCAAACTGAACTTGGCTATAAAGAAGGTCACGCCAATCAAGCGTTTAGTTGGTTGGCTGGAAAAAAACTTCTTGCAGAAACTTCAAGAACTCCGCATACGTATTTTGAACTTACTGATTTTGGTAGAAAAGTTTTGAAAGAAGGTTTTGCGGAAGAAAAAATCATAAATTTCTTAAAATTTAATGGTGCAAAAACTCTTCCTGAAATTGCAGGTGGAACTGGATTAGAGAACAAAGATGTTGGCTCAGCGTTTGGTTCTTTGAGCAAAGATAAAGTTCTTGCAATGAATTCTGAAAAAAAAGTTGAATATACAGGTGCTGAACTTCCAAAAAGAATTTCTATTGCAAAAAATCTAATTCAAAAAGCGTCAAATTCGCAAAATAATCAACTTGATGCTGCAAATCTTTCAAAAGAAGAAATTGAAGTTATGGGAGGACTTACCAAAAAACGAGGCATAAGTGAAACTCCTTTTAAGACAATAGAACGAGAAACTGTCGCTTATAAACTTACAGAAGCATTTTCCCAAGTTGCTGAAGCACTTAAAAAAGCGGGAATTACGGGCAACGAAATTGGTGAAATTACTCCACAAATGCTTTCTAGTGGTGATTGGAAAAAAGGAACTTTTAGAGCGTACAATATTACAATTCCGCCAGCAAGAATAATTCCTGGAAGAACAAATCCTTATGTTCAGTTTCTTGAATCTGTAAAAGATAAACTTTGTTCTTTAGGATTTCAAGAATTTGATGGTCCGCTTGTAGAAACTGAATTTTGGAATGGCGATGCACTTTTTATGCCACAATTTCACGCGGCAAGAGATATTCATGATGTTTACAGAATAAAAAATCCTACGCACGCAAAATCTATTGAAGAACCTTATCTTTCAAATGTTGCTGAAATTCATAGAAATGGCGGAAATACTGGAAGTCGCGGTTGGAATTACGAATTTGACAATGAATTTACTCGACGCTTGATTATGCGTTCTCAAGGAACAGTTCTTTCGGCACATCAACTTCATAAAGCGGAAATCCCTGGAAAATATTTTGGAATTGTAAGATGTTTTCGTTATGACAAAGTTGATGCGACACATTTGAGCGATTTTTATCAAACAGAAGGAATTATTTTGGGCGAAAATGTAAATCTTAGAACTTTGCTCGGAATGTTAAAAATGTTTGCGGTTGAAATTGCTGGAGCAACAGAAGTTAAATATGTGCCAGGTTATTTTCCGTTTACTGAACCTTCGATTGAAGTTCATATAAAGCATCCTAAACTTGGTTGGTTTGAACTTGGCGGTTCTGGAATTTTCAGACCAGAAGTTACAAAAGCGATGGGCGTTGATGTTCCAGTTCTTGCTTGGGGAATCGGAATTGACCGAATGGCTTTAATGGCTTTAGGCTTGAATGATTTGCGTGAACTCTTTAGCGAAGATATTGAAAAAGTTCGTCTAAGAAAAGCGAAATTCTAAAATTTTGTGATTTTGACGCTACTCAATCTTCGTTTCAACATAATAAATTTTTATTGATTTATAAGGCTTGTCTTTTTAGGCAAGCTTTTTTTGTGTATTATTTTTACAATTATGATAAAATCTAAATGTCTTTAATGTTGAATTTTATTAAATTTACAGATTCTGAAATAGGTTCGGAATGACAAAAAAATCTAAGCAAATAAATATTAGAGGAAAACAATGAAATCAATTTGGTGCAAAAATCCTGCAGAAAAATGGGAAGATGCTTTTCCAGTTGGAAATGGTCGATTAGGTGCAAAAGTTTTTGGAAATTGTGGATATGAAAAAATTTATTTAAACGAAGAATCAATTTGGTCTGGAATTTATACAAATCGAAATAATAAAACTTCTTCAAGTGAATTAAAAAATATTCGTCGGCTTATTGAACTTTCGCGTTATGATGAAGCACAAGAATTGGTTTATGAAAGTTTTACTTCTCTTCCGGAAAAGCAAAGTTTTTATGAAAGTGCTGGCTTTTTGGAATTAGATTTTTACACGCCAGAGCATTATGGATTAAAAGGTCCAAATTCTACACGCGAAAATTCTTTTCAATCAATAACAAATTATAGACGCGAACTTGATTTAGAAAGTGCAATTTGTTCGAGTTCTTTTTCAACTGAAATTCCCGCAAACAACGATTCTGAATTTTCAAATTCAAATAAATGCAGCGTAACTTATACACGCGAAATTTTTGCTAGTGCTTTGGCAGATGTTATTGTAATTAGAATTAGTTCGACTGTTCCAAAATCAATTTGTGTTCGTGCAAAATTAAATCGGGAAAATGTTGCAAAAAAATATTCTCTTTCTGATGACACAATTGTTATGCAATGTGCAGACGGAATTCCTTTTACGGTTATGGCAACTGCGGTTACAGATAGCGGAAAAATTACAATTCGTGGCGACAATCTTATTGTTGAGCGAGCAGATGAAGTTTTGTTTTTTGTTGATGTTGAATCGGCGTTTAGAAATAATCATTATAAAAGACGTGGCGGAAATGTTTATAAAAGAGCAATTTCTTATGCAAAATGGAGCGAAGATTTAGCTTTGAGAAAAATTTGTTTTGCTTCTTCGGCACAATATCAGAACTTAAAGAAAGAACATATCGAAAATTATCAGCAAATTCAAAATAAACAAAAATTTTCGCTTTCGCTTAGCACAGAAAATGAAAATTCAGAAAATTTGGAAAATCCTCAAGAACAAAATCTTAATGAAAAAGACGAACAAAATCTTTGCTTAGAAGAATTGCTTTCTGATCCAAAAAACGAAAATAAATTTGCAGAAATTTACTGGGAATTTTGCAAGTACGTTTATATTTCAAGTTGCGAAAAGCCGGGAATTTTGCCAAGTCTTGAAAAAGGTTTGTGGTACAACGGAAAAGAAAATCTTGAGGAACGAAAATATAATTTAAATCCAAATCAAATTTATCTTCCAGGTTCGATGATTGGACAAGAAAAATTTGATGAGTCGATGTTAAAATTTTTTAAGCAAACTTTATCTCACGGACGAACAACAGCAGAATCAATGTACGGAACAATCGGTTATGCTACTCACACAAAAATGGACATTTGGGGCGACACAGCTCCAGACGGAAGTGATTTGCGAAATTCTTATAATGTGATTGGCGGTGCGATTATTGAAAGATTTGTTGGTGAATTTTTTGAATATAATCAAAACAAAAAGAATTTAAAAAAATACAGAAGATTTCTTAAAGCAATTTGCGAATTTTATGTTTCTTACCTTTCGCTTGTTGACGACAAAAAAAATCTTGTGTTAAATCCTTCGTTTTGTGATGGAATAAAAACTCGTGATGGTGAAGAACATTTTATTTGTTCTGAAAATCTGGAAATCAACAAAATTGTAAAAGATGCTTTTGCTTATGCTCTTGAAATGATGTCAGCTTTAAAAATTTCGGAAAGCGATAATTTAACAGTTCAGTTTAAATCTGTTTACGACAAAATAAAAACTGAATCTTTTTCTAGCGAGAATTTTTCTAGCGAAAATCAATATAAATATAAAAAGCCAGAAAATCTTTGTGGAAAAAACATAAAAGACTTTGTTGAAATGACAAATTTGATTGTGAAAAGTAAAATTGTAGAAGACAAAGTTGAAATTTATTTGTTGCCAGCGTTGCCTGAACAATGGAAAAATGGAAATCTTTCTGGAATAAATTTAAAAGGAAATATTTTAATTAATTTGTCTTGGGCGGACGGAAAAATCAAAAATGCGAATGTTTATACAAAATCGGGTAAAAAATTTATAGAAGAAATTGTTGTTTGCTATAAAGATAAAAAATATTCTGCAAAATTGGTTGACGGAGCTTTAGATTTAATGAATGTTCTTCCAACAACAGTTTGATTTTATTTGCCAAAATTTTATGTAATTCTGAAATTTTTAACAGATTTTTAATGATTTCGTTGAGTCCCACAAAAAATTGTGATAAACTTGCAAAAACTCTTTGGGGGATTTGTAATGTTAAAGGGACGCCATGTAATTGAACCTGGTGATTTAAGTGTAAGTGAAATTGAAGAAATTTGTTCTTTGGCTGAACAAATGATTGTTGATCCTGAATCATTTCAAGATGTGTGTCGTGGGAAAATTCTTGCGACACTTTTTTTTGAGCCGAGCACTAGAACTCGACTTTCTTTTGAAGCGGCAATGTTGCATTTGGGCGGTTTTGTGGAAGGATTTGCGGATGCTTCTTCAACTTCTTCAACAAAGGGCGAAACTTTGGCAGACACAATTCGTGTGGTTAGTTCTTATGTTGACGTGATTGCAATTCGCTCGCCTAAAGAAGGAGCTCCTTTACTTGCTTCGCAGTTTAGTTCTGTTCCCATAATTAATGCTGGTGATGGTGGACATTATCATCCAACGCAAACTTTAACTGATTTGCTTACGATTAGGCAGTTGCGTGGTGGATTTGAAAATCACATAATTGGCTTTTGTGGTGATTTGAAATTTGGAAGAACAGTTCATTCTTTAGCAAAAGCAATGTGTCGTTATAAAAATAATAAATTCGTTTTTATTAGTCCTGAAGAATTAAAAATTCCTGAATATATTACAGAAGATATTTTAAAACCTGCCGGAGTTGAGTTTTCTTACGCACAACGTTTGGAAGATGTAATTGGTGATTTGGATATTCTTTATATGACGAGAGTTCAGAAAGAACGCTTTTTTAATGAACAAGATTATATTCGCTTAAAAGACAGTTACATTCTTGATCACAATAAAATGAAACTTGCCAAAGACGATATGATTGTTTTGCATCCACTTCCTCGCGTAAACGAAATTGCTCCAGAAGTTGACAGTGATTCTCGTGCAGCATATTTTAAACAAGTTCGTTACGGAATGTTTGCAAGAATGGCTTTAATTGCAAAACTTACTGGTTGTTTATAATTTTGATTTGTGGATTTTCTTTGTTAAAAATTTGCTGATTTTGTAATAAAATTTATTGGAGAAAAAAATGCTAAACGTTGAAGAAATAAAAAATGGACTTGTAATTGATCACATTCAAGCTGGTTCTGGTTGGAAAGTTTTTAAATGGCTTGGATTAGACAAAGCACCTTTTACAACAGCGTTGGTTGTAAATGCGCAGTCAAAAAAGTCCGGAAAAAAAGATATTATAAAAGTTGATAATATTATAAATATTGATTACAGCGTGTTAGGTTATCTTGATTCAAATATTACAGTTAATGTTATTCAAGAAGGAAAAATTGCTAGAAAAATAAAAATGGAACTGCCAGAAAAAATTCAAGGCGTTATGGAATGTAAAAATCCACGTTGCATTACAATTACGGAACATTATATTCCGCAAGAATTTTATCTTGTGAATAAAGAAAAGCGTGAATATCGTTGTGCTTATTGTGATGCAATTTATAAAGCCGGAATGATTGGAAAGTTTTGTGAAGAATAAAATTTTTGGACTGTTAGAATAGAAAAATTCTCTGTTCTAACAGAAAATCCTAGCCCGTGCTGTAGGGGCGTAAGTTGCCACTTGTGGCAATGAGCGTTAGCGAACCCCGAAAGTGCGGTTAGCACAGAAGATATGCTCCAAAAAGATTCGACCTCGCTCAAGTTCAGCATTTTTCAAATTTTAATATTTAAGTTTATTCTTATTTTTTGCACAATAATTTTGCCATTCTAAATCGTCCATTGTGTAAGTTGTAAATCTAACTCCGCCAAATTCCACGAGCGAATCTACAAAATATTCACTTCCGTCAATAATGCGCTGAGAGCGAAGACTTGTGCTGTTCATATAACGAATCGGAATCATATTATAATAAGAGAGCAAACCTTTTTCCACAGCAGCAAGAATTGTATTTCGTGTTTGAAGCGGAGCATTTGAGTAAGTTGTAGAATTTAAAGCAATGTGCCAATCGTAATAAGTTTTTGTAATATTTTTTCCGTCAAGATTGATTGTTAAAGTTTCTTTTTCTGGATCAAATCCATATTCGTTAAGTGCATCTTTTGTGCAATAACACCAAGTAACTCCATAAGGATCAAAAGCTGAACCGCCCCACGCTGTCATAGAAACATCAACGTTGCCTTTTTTCATATTTGAATAATAATCTTCGTCGGTTACTTGCTGAACTAAAATTTTTCCTTCAAGTTCTGTGCCTTTTACCGCAGCGTTTATGCTGTCTTGCAAGAAATTTACACTTCGCATATTTGTTTCTTCCGCCGAATAAGTGTGAAAGTCGATTTGGATTTTGTCACTTGGCAAAATATCTTTGTTTGCCAAGGCTTCGTTGTACGCTTTTAGCATAAGATTTGCTGCAAGTTCTTTGTCGTAAGCGGAAATTTCGTCAATATCGCTTGCGTTGTAAAGTTCACAAAGTGCGTTTTGTGCTTGCAAAGTGTCGCGATAAAGTTCGCCAGAATCTGGCTCTGCAACATAAAGATAATTTAAAAGTCCGTAGCCAACGTCAGAAGAAGGCGTAATTGTGTCCACATAATTTTGTCTGTCTAAAGAATAAGAAATTCCTTTTCTAAAATCCAAATAAGAAAGAATTGTGTGATTAAAACCGGGAACATTTTCTTTTTTAAGTGCTTCCTTGTCGATGTTAAAACTTAATTTCCAAGTGTAAGAAGTTGGTGTGGTTTTTCTAAACGCACTGTTTCCGTAAAGTTTTAAATCATTTGCCGTTAATCCAATGTCATCAAGATTTCCTTGAAGAAATAAATTTAGGCAAGTTTGATGCTCGGTAATGTATTGAATATAAAATCCTGTCGTTTGAAATTGACCTTCGTGTTTTCCATCAGTCCAGCCATACCAATTTGGATTTTTTACAAGATTCATAGATTTTCCTGACTGAAAATTTGAAACTTTGTAAGGTCCGCAAGAAGCCGAAGTTTCTACCGAAGTACAATAAGTTGTTTTAATAATGTCGCCGGTTTGCTTTTTATTTGCTTCAAACAAATCTTCTTTTAACAAAAAAGGTGAAGAAAGTGCATATTCCATAAAAAATAAACTAACTGGTTTTATCAAAATTAAAGTAAAACTATAATCATCATTTTTTATAAATCCAACATCTTGCCAAGAGCAATTTCCGTTGTAATAAGATTCGCCGTTTGCAAGTGCCAAAGTATCTGAATAAAAATTTGCTGCCCTAAAGTTTTTCATTTGCGGATTTAGATATTGCTTTATGGAATATTCATAAGTTTCTGCCGTGATTGGAGTTTTGTCGTCCCAAGTTGCCGCTTTGTTTAGTTGAATTTTCCAAGCAAATCCACTTTTTGCGTCAGACGGAATTTTGTAAAGTTCGTTTCCTACGTATTCCAAAGTAACGTCTTGCGGAAAGTCGCTAGCCATTTCGCAAATAACTTCGTGTCCGTTTTTTGAACTGTTTAAGATAAAATCGTAAAGTCCCATTGAGGTTAAGCCAATTACTAAACCTTCGTTGTTTTGCTGATATTCTGCGGGATTCCAAGTTGAAGGCGAAGTTGAAGTTGTGTTGTAAGTGTAAGTTTTTTCAAGATTTCCTGAATTTTTCGCTGATTTTTCGCCCGAACTGCAAGAAAAAATGCTCAAACTTAAGCAAAAAAATGTTATTTCTAAAAAGATTTTGTTTGTTTTCATAACTTTTATTGTAGCATATTTTAAAAAGTATTTTTATAGAAATGTGGATTTTGATTTTTTTATTGGTGAACTTACTTGGATTATTTTGGACAGAATCTTTTAAGATTACAGAAAATTTTTTTAACTTCGTGCTGAAAGTCTTTTACAAAGCAGGCTTTTCGAGGTTCCGTTTTCACTTCATTCTTGCTTTCGCAAGAACGCTTCGCGCCTCTACAATCCTGTGTAAGTTTAAAACCTTTGAAAAGTAAAGTATTACTTTGGTTGTTTTATGGTTTATTGTTTTTTTTGATTTCTAAAATCTGGAGCTGATCGGACTTGAACCGACTACCTTTTGAATGCCATTCAAACGCTCTAGCCAGGTGAGCTACAGCCCCAATTTTTTTCAGTTTATAATATTTAAAAATGAAATTCTAGTTTTTAAGTAAAGAAACTTGCAAAACTTCAAGTTTAGAAATTGCGTTAAAATTTGAAAAACTAAATTAAAGAATCATCTTAAAATCTTAAAATCTAAAAATTTTTAATCAGAATTTGTTTTAAGTTTAGTTTTAATTTTTTCAGAAACTTGTTCGTTGTTGTTTAGTTTAGAATTTAATTTTTTGTAAAAAAGTCTACATTCCACAAATGCTGTCAAAATAACAATAAATGAAAAGTAAAAAAATGGCGTGTTCATCTTAAATCCAGCAAAATAATTATAAATTCCGTGTAAACAAATTGCCCAAATGTAAGGACTAATAAATTTTTTGTGACTTTTTACTGAATAAACGAAAATTCCGCTTAAAGCCGTGCAAGTTAAATGTATTAACATTGAAGTAAAAATTCTAAGTTCAATTTGTTTTGTTCCGCCTAGAACAATAAAATAAATTAAATTTTCAAAGCAACCAAAAGTTAGTCCGCAAATAATTGAATATGCAAAGAAATTATAAAGTTTTGTATTTTTCGTTGGAATTAAAAACAAAAGTAACATTTTAAAACTTTCTTCAATCAATCCGCTTAAAATCAAATCATTTATTAAAATCAAAAGTAAACTGTTGTTTTTTAAAATCTGACTTTTATCAAGTAAAAATTGAACTGCAGAAATCGGAATAATTGCTAAAATTCCAAGTAAACAAGCAAAAAGTCCAGTTAAAATCTTAAAATTTTTAATCAGTAAACAAAAGCAAATAAAAACTGCAATTAACGGAAGAAAATTAAAAATTAGAGAAAAAACTAATGTCATACAAAAAGAATAAAGAAAATTTGAGTTTTTTGAAAGACGTTTTATAATTGGTAATAAGGAGAGACGTAAGATTTAAAATTCTAAATGTATGAAGATAAACTTCTAGAACGAACTGTAAATATTCTTCTCGATGGTTGAGCAGAGTCTAAACCATAAAACCTTAGCGAAAAAAATAAAATTTAAGATTAAAAAAAACTTGCCGAAATTTAAAAAGATGAAAAAGATTTTTTATATATTGTCGATAATTTTGATTCTTTCTCTAGTTGCATGTAATTTTATTGATACAACTGCAAAAAATACAGGAATTACTGCACCAAATGTTTCAAAAAGTAACGGAAGTGACGTGATTTCTGTTATTCCTACAACACTTGCGACTTCAACTTACATAAATATTTTTAGATATGACGAAACAAATACTTACAACGTTGGTCAAATTGTAAAAACAAGCGATTACACAACAACTGGCGAAGTTCATTTTGTGGATTATTATTCTTCGGGCGATAAAAAATATTCATATTTTGCACGTTATAAAACTTCTAGCGGTTATGTTGTTTCAAAATCTAGTGGATTATTTTCTGGAGGACCGGCTTCTGGAACTGATAATGAAAAAGCAATGCAAGTTGACACAACTGACGGAAACGCAACAGTAACAGTTTATTACGACAGCGACGCTTATGTATTAAAAGTAAAAAAATCAGAATTAAAAATCCCAACGACTTACAAAAAAGACAATAATGTTGACGCAGATTCAGTTTTTACTCCAATGATTGCAATTAACAACGGAATAAAAACTCAACTTTTTGAAATGGAAGAAAAAACTATAAAAGAAAATGTTTCTGGCACAGATACTGATGTTGTTTATTGGTATTTTGATATGCGAACTTATTTGCCAGACAGTTTTTTTGATAAAGAATTGACTTTAGACGGAATTGTTGGACAAGAAGTTGAAGAAGGAACAAATAGTTCCGAAACTGATGCAGCAGTTCTTTATTACGTTTATTTTTGGACAAAACCGCTTGAATCAAGTTTGCTTACAATAAATTATTCAAATTCTGAAGTTAACACAATTATTGTTACTAAAACTTCAAAATCAGAAAATGTTTATGATTACACAAGTTATACTGCCGAAAGTTCGTCTTAAAATATTCTGATAAATCTAGCGGTCATTGAGCAACGTCGAAATGACTTTAATTCTATTAGTGATTTTTGACCTTGTGCAATTATTGAACATCGAAATTTGTTATTTACGCTTTTATTAAATCGACTGTAAAATTTATTGTTTGGCGAATATTATCTAATTTTTTCTTGTCTAAAACTGAAAGTTTAAAAATCGCACTTTCCATCAAACTATAAAGAAGATCATTTAAATCTTTTACGCTAATATTTTTTTTGATTTCGCCATTATTTTGGCCGCGAATTATAACGATTGTTAAAAGATGTTGAATTTTTATTACTCGACGAGTAACTTTTTCATTAACATCAGCACCACTTTTTTGCAGTTGAATCAAATAAGACAACAAAACTGTAAAAAGTTGTTTGTTTTCTTCACAAATATCGAAAATTTTATTAATTGTATTTTTTAAACAATCAATCGCATTCAAATCTTTATTGCTGATTATATTCATTAATTCTTTTTCGACATTTGAAGTAAGTTGTTTTATGCTCCACAAAAAAATTTCACGTTTGTTGTTAAAATAAATGTATAAAGTTGTTCGTGTAATTCCGCAACGATCTGCGATTTTTTGAAAAGTTACATCTTCATAACCTTCTTCAATAAACAAATCAAGTGATTTTTTTAAAATTTCTTGTTTACGTTTTTCGTGTTCTACAAATGCAGCCATTTTTTATCCTAATTGTAGATGTATAAAATTGTGTCTAAATTTCCAGCCTTAAAAGATTTTGTTTTATTTGCATTTTTTCCAAGTGCTTCTTGAAATTTTTTTTGACTAGAAATTACGCCAATTTGCCAGTTTGGAAAATCCGTGAAAAGCGAATTCATTTTGTGATAAAGTTCAGTTGCTTGCTCTTCATCGCCTAATCTTTCTCCATAAGGCGGATTGCATAAAAGTAATCCAGTTTCGTAAGGTGCGTGTAAATCTGCAAAATCACTTACAATAAAATCTGGACGTTCAATATGTGCATCGCTTCCAATAAGTTGCAATGCTCTGCCCGCCATAACACAAGCGTGTTCTGCGTTAAGTTTTGCTCTTTCGATTTGCTGAGAATCAATGTCGCTACCTGTAATTCTACATTCAACGTCAGTGCGAATCTTTGCTGCTTCTTGTTTTTTGATTTCTAAAGCTAAGTTTTGATTGTAAATTGTAAGGTTTTCGTAAGCAAAATGTCTGCCAAGTCCGGGAGCAACATTGTGAGCATAAAGCGTTGCTTCTATTGCAATAGTTCCGCTTCCGCAAAAAGGATCGTGTAAAGCAGTTTTTCTTTTCCAAAGCATTTCTTGTAAAAGAACGGCCGCCGTTGTTTCTCGCAAAGGTGCAAGTCCGCCTTCTGTTCTGTAGCCACGTTTATGCAAAGCGTCACCACTTGTGTCTAAAAGAATTGTTGCTACGTCCAAATCGATGTAAACTCTAACATTACATTCGTTTCCACTTTCTGGTAAATTTGTTATGTGCCATTTATCTCCAAGTTTTTTATAAATAGCTTTTTGAATCATTCCTTGAATGCTATGTTCACTGTTTAATTTGCTTTTGTAAGTTCTAACTTTATCAACAACAAGACGCACATCTTTTCTAAAAAAATCTTGCCAATTTACGTTATAACAACCGTCAAAAAGTGAATCAAAATTGTCGGCTTTATATTGAGCCATTACAAGAAAGACTTTATCGCTTGTTCTAAGACAATAATTTGCACGATAAATTGTTTTGTCATCGCCTTCAAAATATACGCGACCAGGAGCGTTTCCTTTAAGTTTGTAACCTAAAAGTTTTAATTCGTTTCCTAAAATTTTTTCTGCACCAATAGCACAAAGAGCCACAAAATTATTCATAATGACAATTTAACAAAATCTGTGAAAATGTGCAATTAAGATTTCTGCGGATTATTTTCCCCATTCTTCTTCAGTTTTAATTTCTTCTTCATCAGGAAGAACTGAAGATGGCAAACGTGTTTCTTTTATTTGTTCATTTCCGTTTTTGTCGACTGTGCTAACTGCTCCAACTCCAACTTTTTTCTTTTTGCGAGTAAACCATTTGTCTTCAAATTTTCCGTCCATTCCAAAGCGAACAATAAGTTTTGTAGAAATTGCCTTGTTGATGAAAAAGTTTAGAATAATCGCCGCAACAAAGCAAAGTAACATAACCGCCGGATAAGCAGAATGTTGATCGTCAAGTTTTAAGCCAAAATTCATAATTGCCCAACTTGCTAAAAAAAGTGCAAGAAAAACTAAAATCGTTACAACAACATTTAAAATTGTGGAAATTAAAATATATAAAATTGTATAAAGTTTTTTGTTCATTATTTTACCTTTTGATTTTCTTTAAGAATTTTTATCGTTTTTATTAGCAGAGTCTTTTTTTGAAGTTTTAATCTTTTTAGAATCACGAACAAGCAAAACAATGAAAGAAACAATAAACATAATTCCGCAAACAACTACAAATGAATCAGCAACATTAAAAGTTGGCCAACGTTGCCATCTTAAAAACGAAAGTTTGCTGTCAGAAATGCCAAACCAAATGCAATCAAGAAAATCTACAACTCCATCTGGACGAAAAATTCTGTCAATAAGATTTCCAAGTCCGCCGCCCAAAATTCCGCAAATTGACCAACGCTGAACTTTTGTAAAATCATTATTTTTGAAGTAAAGAACATAAACTGCGGCAACAACAAGAAGTGGAATTACGCAAAAAAGAATTGCTCTTACGTTTGAAGAAAGACTTGAACCAATGCTAAACGCAACCGCATTATTTCTTACGTGAATAAGACGAAAAAAATCACCAAAAATTGGAATAATTCGTTCAGATTCATCAGCAGAAAAATCCGTAAGTAAAGGAATATTTTTTACAACCAAAGATTTTGTAATTTGGTCAAGTAAAATTGCAATTACAGAAAGCGACAAAGGAATAAGTTTGTCTTTTAGTGAAGTTTTTTTATTTTCCATGCGTTTAAGTATAATAAACTTGTTTCTTAAAGTCCATTAAATTGCTCAGCGTATTTTTCTAATTCATTGGCAAGATGACTTGAAATAAAGCCAGAATTTTCCTTTTTAACTTTCAAAAAAAATGCAAGTAAAGGATTTGTATTTTCAATCGGTCCCCAAGTTCCAGTTGTATAAACTGAATCGTCAATATTTAAATCAAAAGTTCCATTTATTTTTTGCGGAAATTCATTTTTAATTAAAGAAAGTGAAGCAGTAAAATCATCTTCGCTAACAAGAAAAACAATTTCTTCGTTAGTTAAATCGTTTAAATTTAAAGTTTTTATAAACGCTCGCATTTCTTGTCGCAAAAGATAAGATTTTGCTTTTATGTGATTTTCGTATTTTTGCTGATTAAAAAATTTTTCGTAAATAAAGCAATCGGTTTTTAAGAATTTCAAATCAAGAAATTTGTTGAACCAAACAGAATCAGAAGAATTAAATTCTGCACAATAAACTTTATAATTATCAAAAGCCAATTTATAAAGAAAATTTTTGTAAGTGTTAAAATTTGCACATTTTGGCGGGAAAAATAAAATTATTTTTTGCGGATTTTCTTGATTTTCTGATGATTTATTTTCTGATTTTTCTAGAAGAATTTGCTCGTTTTGTTCAGTTTGCGGATTTTGTTCGGAAAGTTGCGAAGTTTCAAGCGAAAGTTCGGCGTTTTTATTTTCTGTTAAATTTTCTGCGTTAAGTTTTGCATTTTTTTCTGGATTTTTAGAAATTTCGTAAATTGTAAGAGATTTTTTGTCAAACGGAAAGTCGGTTTTTTCAAATCCATTTTTAAAATCACCTTTATAATTTTGAACTAAAACATTTACATTAAATTTTTTCTTATTATCTTTAATTGGCATAAAAATTATTACAAAAACTAAAGTTGCGAGCGAAAAAATTAAATTTACAGTCGAAATAAATTTGAACCAAGGACCAAAATGATCAATAACAAGTTCAGTTGTAAAGCGAATAAAAGCACGAACGTTCCACAAGCAAGTAAAAAACGAAAGCAGAAAAATTAAAAGTTCCAGTGGATTTATTCCAAACGCTAAAATATTTAATATCGAAATTATAATTGAAATTAACGGAATAATTGAAAGATTGTCAGATTTTACTTTTTTAAGAAAAAATGCTCGCGAATTTGAAATTATAAGTAAAGAAACTACGAGAATTTGCGCTAAAGTGTGATATTGCATAAATATTATTTTATTCAAAAACATTTGTTTCTACTAGTTGTAAAAAGATTAGTAAAATATTGTCATTTATTTTTGCTGATTTTACAGATGCTGAAACGAGTTCAGCATGACGGATTTTTATTTTTGCTGATTTTGAAACTTCCTCATTTAAAAACAAAAAAAATCTACTTTTATTATTTAACTTGTGCTATGATTTAAAACCCTGTTTATGAAAATTTAAATATTATTAAGAAGTTTTAATCGGAAATAAATATGAATAAAAAAGTTAAAAGACAATCTAATGCTCAAAAACAACAAACTAAGAAAGTCGTAAAAATTTGGTTGGGTTTTGTTATATTTTCTATTTTAATATTTTTAACACTTTGGATTTTGCAAGCAGTTTTATTTCAGCAGTTTTACAATTCATTTCAAAAAAGACATATAAAAATTTCTGCAAATAAAATTCAAAATTCTTCGTGCAAATTGATTGAAGAAACTTTGTTGCAAGAAGTTCAAAATTTGCATTTGCTCGCTTTAGTTTTTGACGAAGATTTAAATATTGTTTATTTAACAGACGAACATTCAGCAATTTACGAAAAAGATAAAAATTTAGATTGGTGTAAGCCAAAAAATTCTTCTAAAACTGAAAATATTGAACTTAATTTTGGAGATTTTAGAGAAAAACAAAATTATTTACTTGATTTGCAGTTAAAAAATTATTTTGATTTTGCAAATGAACTTTTTATTTCTAAAGAAACTTCGCTTTCTAAAACTTTTCAAAAAACAGAATTTCTTTACGGAATAAAAATAGAATCATCAAAGCAAATAATTGTTTTGAGTGCAATTTTAGGTCCTGTCGCTGGAGCGAAAAATATCTTAAAAACGCAGTTGATTATAGTTACAAGTTTGTCACTTCTTTTAGCGTTTATTTTTGCATATATTCTTAGCAAAAAACTGAGTGATGAAAAGTTGCAAAAAGCTCGTATTGAATTGCTGGCAAATATTACTCACGATTTAAGAACGCCACTTACACTTATTCGCGGTTATACAGAAAATTTAAGAGATTTTACTTGGAATAATGAAGAAAAACGTAATCACGACACAGAAATTATAATTCGAGAAACTGAACGTTTGACAAATCTTATAAATGACGTTTTAGATTATGCTTCGATTAAAGAAGAAAATAATAAGTCAGCAAAGAAATTTTTTAATTTAAGCCAAGTTACTTTAAATGTTGTGGATCAATTTGGCGAAGAAAAATTTAATTTGGAAATTGAAGCGGATTGTTTCGTTACTGGAGATCAAAAGCAATTAGAGCGAGTTCTTTATAATTTTTGTGATAATGCAATTCGTCATTCGCCACAAGATAAAAAAGTTTTTGTAAAGCTCTGTCATCTTGGAAAAAAATATATTCATATTGAAGTTCAAAATTATGGTCAGCCGATTCCGCCAGAAAATCTTTTGGTGATTTGGGATCGTTATTTTACTGCAAGGCAAGAAGGTCGCACGAATGGAAAATCAGGTTTAGGACTTGCGATTACAAGAAGCATTTTGGAAAATCATAAAGCAAAGTTTGGCGTTACAAGTGATGATAAAAAAGGAACAGTTTTTTGGACTGATATTTCTGTTCGCTGATTTTTTAGATTATTCTTTTTATATAAAATTTATTTATCCTAAGGCAACGTCAAGAGTCATCATTAAAGCAAATCCTATTGCAAATCCAATCGTGCAAACGTCAGTTTTTTCGTCGCGAGTTGCTTCTGGCAAAAGTTCTTCAATTACTACAAAAACCATTGCTCCGGCTGCAAACGAGAGAAGATAAGGTAAAAGGTTTGTGATAAATTTTGTAAGAAAAATTGTAAGAAGTCCGGCTAAAGGTTCAACAATTCCAGACAATGTTCCGTAAACAAAAGATTTTAATTTTCCATTTCCTTCAGAACGCAAAGGCATAGAAATAATTGCTCCTTCTGGAAAATTTTGTATTGCAATTCCAAGCGAAAGTGCAAAAGCGTCTGCTAAAGTAAGTCCAGCGTTTCCGTTTAACATTCCAGCGAAAACAACTCCAACCGCCATTCCTTCTGGAATATTATGAAGTGTTACCGCAAAAACTAACATCATTGTTCTTGAAAGTTTAGAATGTGGACCTTCTGGATTTTGAGCCATTGCGTGAAGATGTGGCGTAATTTTATCAAGAGTAAAAAGAAAAACAATTCCTAATGCAAAGCCAATTAGTGCAGGTAAAAAAGAAAGTTTGCCCATTTCTTGAACCATTTGCATTGATGGAATAAGAAGTGACCAAACTGACGCTGCAATCATAACGCCAGCGGCAAAACCTAGTAATGCTCTTTGAAGTCCATCATTCATTTGCCTTTTCATAAAAAAAACACAAGACGCACCTAAGGTTGTGCCAACAAATGGAATAAATAATCCCCAAAAAACAGTTCCTATCAAATTTTTCCCCTAAAATTACTTTTTTTCTATTTTTTTATGTTGTTCCGCTGCAGTTCTAAAAAGTTTTCCTAAAAGTTCCTTACAATTATCTTGCATAATATTATAAATTTTTGAAGTAAGCATTTGTTTATTATTAACATCAAGTCCCGGTTGTCCATCTTTTGTACAAAACGCAAAAATATAAAGTGTTTTTAAACCTAACTGACGAACCATAAAAAGAACCGCGTGTGAACTAATATGTTGTCCTTTTATAAAAAACGAAGCGTCAATTTTTTCATATTGTTCAAACTGAATTCCAGGATCTTCTAATGTAATAGAAAAATGCGAAAGACTTAAATCGTTTAAAGGTTCGCGAATAAAAGCCTTTTGTTTATTATAAAATTTTACTGTGCAAGAATTATCACAAATTGCACGAACATTTTTTCTGTTTCCTCGAGCCTGATTTGCAAAAAGTACGCGTTCAATCAAACCAAAATTATTTTTTTTCTGATATTCCAACTGAACACAACCGCATTGAATTCCTAAATCCATAAGATAATAACGCTCAAGTCGTTGTTTGTCGAGCAACGATTGTTTTTTTGCATAAGTTACGCCAAAAAGTGCGTTAGGATATTTTTCGTGAAGTCTTGCAATTAATGTTTCCCAAGAAATATTTTGAAGAGGCGCATCAATGTTAAAAAATAAAATTGAATCAGTGAATACAGAAAGAATTATATCAATTTTTGTTGAAATTGGAAGAAAAATATCAGAATCAATAAAATAACATTCATAACCAAGAACTAAATATTCTTCAAGATAATTTTCTGGGAACAAAGATCTGTCTGGAGCAATAAAAAAAACTTTGCGTCCTTTAATAATTTCTTGAACAGAATCTGCCATAAATTTCTCCAAATATTTCGATTTTTGAACTTTCCTTTAGTGATTTTTAGAGGAAATTTTTTGAATAATAACTTTTGATAATTTAAAACTTGGCTGAAATATTTTGATTTTACGAGCCAAAATTTCGATTTTTTATTTTTTAGAAATTTTCGTCATTAAGAAAAAGTCGAGATTTTGACTAATTGAATTAATTATAATATTTTGTTTATAAATTTGCACGTTTTTCCGCATTTATTTTAGGAAAATCAAATTTTTTTGGTTTTGATGTTGCTTAATCAGAAAAATCAACGTAGTCAGCGTGTGACTTTAACTTTTAATTTTTTCTGCGATCAATTCCCATTTTTTTGTAATAATCTGTTTTTGCGTCGTACATTCTTTTGTCTGCAAGTTTAGAAATTGATACAATATCTGGATCTTTAAATTCACTTTTTACTGCATATCCAATCGAAATTGAAAGTGAATCAACAAATTTTCCGTGCCAACAATCAACCAAATCTTTAAGACGTTTTATAATTTCTTCAATATTTTTGTTTGTGTGAAGAATCGCAATAAATTCATCTCCGCCAGTTCTGTAAACTTTTCCGTAATGAGAAAGTCCGTCTCGTAAACAATTTGCTGTTCCGATTATAAGTTCATCGCCTGCAAGATGACCAAGCGTATCATTAGTTTTTTTAAGTCCATTTATATCAACTGAAACAAAAATAAAATCATCTTCGGGATATTTATATTTGTAAATATTAACATCTTGTTCATAAAGTCGTCTGTTAAAAAGATGTGTAAGTTCGTCTGTGTTAGAAATTTTAAGAAGTTTCTTTTCTGATTCAAGCGAATAATTTAGTTTTCTAAAAATTATCAAAATTATACTTGTTGCTAAGAGCAAATATCCTAGAGAAAATAAAAAATTTCCCAAAAGACCTTTATTTATTAAAGAATAATATTGAATAACGCCAATGTAATAATTGTCCCACTTTTGTAAAGTACAATACGCTTTTTTGTTTATAACTTTACTATTAAAATTTTTCGCTTGAGACAAATCTCCTTTTGGAATTTCAATTCCAAGCGAATAAAGATTTGTTGTTATATAAACAGAATTTGTTGACGCTAAAATGTTTCCTGTAATTTTATTTGCGACAAAAATGTCAGTTCCTTCGTACATTGGCAAAGCGTTTATTAGTTCATTAAGTTGATTTTGATTTAGTTCTCTGTTTAATGTTAAAGATTTTATTCCAATTTGAATAATTTTATCTTTATTTTCTGACCAAACCATTGCGTAAATCATTTCTTTTCCTTCCGCAG
>CAZLXK010000001.1:0-63732 GCA_964563305.1 uncultured Treponema sp. | reverse complement strand
GCAATCATTTACAATACAAATTTTGCAGAGAACGCCGTTGGCGGTGTTCCAATCGGGGCTAAATCCTCTGTGGGTGGGCGGGCAAATTGCCCGCCCACGTTACTTCGAGAATGCACTCTAAAACTCAAAGATGGCGACAAGGAGGTCGCCGTAAATCTTAAGAGATTCTGAGAATTTGCTTTGCAAATTCTCGTGATTGACAGGAGGTCAAAAACAATCTGGGCTAAGTCCTCTGTGACTTATCCAAGCGTCACTTTCTAAAAAAACTCTAACTTAACTTCTTGCGACTTAAAAATTTTATACAAAAAGGCGGCGGCAGTTTTATAAAAAAAATCAAAACTTTGCTAAAAAAGCAAAAGTAGTTTTCAAGAAAGTTGCCGCCGCCCTCACAGTTGATCTTCGCTGAAAAATAAAATTCACAAACTTCTCTAAAAAATCTGCCTACTAATCAAGTCTTTAAAAACCGCCAGATTCCAAACAAAAAGTGCAAATTTTGTCAAAAATCTTAAAAATCAGCACAAAATCCGCGAGAAAAAAAATCACTTTTCGTAAACAATCGGATTTATTTCGCCAGTTTGAGCATTTATTTCAAGTTCGTCGCAATAAGTCATTTCTACGCTGCCATCTTTGTTAAACGTAAGCGGAAACCAAGTGTAAGTTGAACTATGATATTCGTTTCCGTTCCATCTGTCGCCCACGTAAACATAAGACGTTTTTTTGCTACCTTGGATTGTAAGAATAAACGCTGGCTGAGAGCGATAAGTTGTTTCATCTCCAATTTCACTAAGCCGTCCAAATCCACTTTCAAAATCTTTAGTAAACGTATATTTGCATTGATTTGGATCCCAACCCGTACAAAACGAAGAAAAACAATAATATTTGTCTTTTACTTTAACAAACGCTGGTGCTTCTCTATATTCATTGCTCCAAAAAGTTCCAACTTGCTTTTCCACGTTAAGATAATCATCTTGCAAAAGATACAAAATCATATCAGCATTTCCGCGTGCAGCCGAAGCAAAATACGCTTTTCCATCATCAACAAAAACCGTACAATCGCGACTCATATTTCCAAAAGGATTAAAACTTCCGTGATAAATAAAATCTCCGTCTGGAGTGTCGCAACTCGCAACTGCAACCGCCGCCTTGCTGTAATTTATTCCATTTTCATAATGTGCCCACATTACATATTTTTTTGTCTTTTCATTGTACAAAACTTTCGGACGCTCAATATTCACTTTCTTTCCATTTTCTTCATCAAAAAGTTTCAAGTCTACCCTAACCCGCGTGCTTTGCGTTTTAGATTCAGTTGTTAAAATATTATTTTTGAATTCCCAATCAACTAAATTTTCTGATGAATAACAAGACACATAATTATTTTCAGTCCGATTTTCGCCGTACCAATAATAAGTTTTTCCGACTTTTAAAATCCAACCGCCGTGAGCATGCAAAACATTTCCGTTTGTGTCGTAAAGTGTTTGTCCGTTTTTAATTCTTAAGCTTTCCATTGATTTTACTTCCGCCTTTTCTTGAGATTTTTTTTCCGCAGCCGAAATTTCAAAAATTCCTGTAACGCAAAAAACTAAACTAAAAACTAAAAAAATTTTTTTTGATTTTCGCATCTTTTCCTCGCAAAATATTAAGGAAGTTTCAAAAGTCAGACGAGTTTTGAAACTTCTACAAAATTTATCTCAAAAATCGCAATGAAATGAGATTTTTGAAAGCCTGTTTCAAAACGTAACAGACTTTTGAAATAGGCTCTATTTTTTGACTTTTGATTAAAATTTTTACTAAAAAAACAAATCAAAGTCTTTTTATAAACAATATCTATTTTTGAAAACGTTTTCAAGACCTTTTTTAAATTAAATTCTTTCTTTTAATCTTCTTTTAATATAAAAATTTTCGCTTAACACAAAAAAATCCTCAAAATCACAAACAAAAAAAAACGACGTAAGAAAAAATCTTACATCGCTTTCTTAAGTTTTATTTTAAAACCTTAAACTTAAAAATCTAAAAACTTCAATCACAATCTTCTCTCAAAATCGCAAATTAAATCATCTTTTAAGCACAATTTATTGCAATTCGTTTTGGACTTGGCAAAGATCTTCGCGGCATTTTTACAGACAAAACGCCATTTTTAACTTCCGCACTAATTTTGTCGCAATCAACATCTTCAGGAAGAGAAAAACTTCTTGTAAACTTAGAATAAGTTCTTTCTTTTACAAGCCATTTTCCGTTATCTTTTTTATCTGACTTTTTGTCTTCTTTAGAAACTTTTTCATTTTCCGCAGATTTTTCATCATTTTCAGATTTTTCAACTTGAGTTTCATTTTCAGAAGAAATTGTCAAAACATTATGATTCAATTCAACTTTCACATCTTTGTCAGTTTTTCCAGGAACATCCATTTGCAAAGTGTAAGCATCTTTATTTTCCTTAACATCAACTTTTGGTGTGTGAAAATTCCTAAAACTATTAAAATTTAAAGATGGCATTCCAAATCCGTCATCCTCAAAATCATCAAAAAAGTTATTAAAAAGTGCTAAATCGTTCATATCAAAACCTCCTGATTTTAAGAACTTTGGCTAGAAACCGAACGTTTCTAAAAGATTTTTCATAAACTTTTGATTTATTTCAAAACCTTCGCTAATCATTATGCAGAAATCGTGCCAAGTTTTTTTATTTTTTTGTTGGAGCATTCTTTTCTGATTTTACACTTAGCATGGTGCTTGTGCTTCGACTTCTCTCAGCAACCGTAAGGTCTAAACCACAACATTACTTTCAGTTGCAAATTAAAGTGCCACTTTCTTGCAGTTTTATGAGCTTTCTTGTGCTAAGATTTCGCCACAAAAACAAACCGACTCTTCCTTGCAGAAAAATCCGCAAAAAATATCAGCAAAATTCAAAAAAACTGCGTAAATCTTCTTCAAAAAAAATCTCATAAATAAAAAAATGTTCCTTTCTGACGCAAATTTTCATTCTCTCATCAACAAACTTGGGACATTTTAATAATAAATTTTGTCAATAAAAAAACAAATTTTATTTGCTAAGTTGTTCTGCAACATAAGAATCAATTTTTTCTGGCGTATCAGAAGGAGCAAATCTTTTTAAAACATTTCCATTTTTATCAACTAAAAATTTTGTAAAATTCCATTTAATCCTTGAACCAATTACTCCTTTTGATTCGTTTTTAATGTATTTAAATAAAGGATCTTCATTTTTTCCGTTAACTTCAATTTTTGCAAACTGCGGAAAAGTAATTCCAAATCTTCCTGTGCAAAACTTATGAATTTCCTCTTCAGTTCCTGGAGCTTGTCCTAAAAATTGATTACAAGGAAAATCAAGAATTTCAAAACCTTGATCTTTATATTTTGTATACAATTCTTGAAGTCCTTTATATTGCGGCGTAAATCCACAACCTGTCGCCGTATTTACAATAAGCAAAACTTTTCCTTTGTAAGAAGAAAGCGAAACTTCATCGCCATTCATCGCTTTTACCTTAAAATCATAAACGCTCATATAAAACCTCTTTTTAAAATTAAATAAATTTTACAAAAACATCTTAAAAAATTTTGTTTTGATTTTGATTTTTAAAATCTTAAAATGCTTTCTTAATATTATATATGACACTATTTAATTTTTGTCAATTATATTTGATACAACTTTTTCTAAAAATTTACCTTTGCTTTTACTTTCAAATTTTTTGATTAAAGAATTTTGTTTCAATAACAATATTTATTTCAAAACTGTTACTATTTTTTTTATTTAAAGGCTTCAACTTTTTACTTTTGGTAAAACTTTAAGTTTTCAAAAAAACATAAAAATTTTCTAAAAAAGCAAATTTTCACATTTTTTACTTTAATCGACATATTTATAAAAAAAATAAAAATCTTGCCTAAAAATGCCATTTTTTTGCGTCTTTAAAAATTAATGTTAAATCATTAAATCATTTAATCTTTGTTTAACATTTATTTAATCATTAAATTATTTAATCGTTTAATCATTTAATGTTTATTTAATCTTTGTTTAATCTAGGTTTAATCCGCATTAAATCATTAAATCTTCGTTTAATCATTAACTTGACATTAAATCATTTAATCATTTAATATTTATTTAATTAATCAAAATTTTTTAGGAGGAAAAATTGAAATCTTACGCTTTTGCTTTACAAAAAGGTGGAACTGGAAAAACAAGTATTAGCGTTTCTATTGCAGTGGAATTGGCTCAAAAAAATAAAAAAGTTATTTATATCGACTGCGATCCACAAGGAAACTCAAGTTCTTGGTTGCTAAATGATTTTGATCACGAATTAGCGGATATTCTTTACGAAAAAGAAAAAATTTTTGATTGCGTTTACAAAACTGACATTGAAAATCTTTACGTAATTCCAACTTTTGGCGTTGGAGGAGAGCTAAAATCTTGGGCAAAAAAAGAAACTTATCCTTTTATTTTTCAAAAAACAATTCTTCCTCAACTAAAAGAACATTTTGATTATTGCATTTTTGACACTTCTCCGGCTTTCGACGAATTTGAAAAATCTGTTTTTATTGGCTGCGATGAAGTAGTTCCTGTTTTAAAATTAGATGAATTTTCAAAAGACGGATGGGAAATTTTCACAAAAAATCTTGCACAAATCGACAAGCAATATGGCGTTCTTCCTAAATATCAAAAAATCATACTAAATCAACAAGACAAGCGCCTTTCAAATCAAGCAAATTATCTTGAAGCTTACAATTCTTCTGGCACAAGTTTTGATTTCATTGTAATTCCAAAAGATCCTGCATTTGAAAAAAGTCAAAGTGCTCACACTGTAATTCAAGACAAAAGAGTTCGTGCAAAAAAAGAAACTTTAGAAGCGATTTCAAACTTAGCACAGAGGTTAATATAATGGCAGTTCATGAAAAAAATTTATCTTTTGCACAAGAGCAAAAATTAAAAATTGCAGAAAATGTAAAATCTTCGTCTCAAATATCAGAAAATGTAATTCTTGAAAAAAAAGATGATGATAAAAACTCTTTCAAAACTGTAACTTCCGACGAAAATAATTCAAAACGAAAAGATGTTCTTATTGGCGTTCACGTAACAAAAGAAGAGCAAAATGAACTTAGAAAATTGTTTTGTTCAAACGGATTTTCTCTTGCAACAGCATATAGATCTGCGATGACTTATTTAAAACAAGATATTATTGACGGCAAAGCAATAATTACAAATAATGGCGAGATTTTAAGAAAGTAAAAAAGTTAAAATTTTAAGCGTTTTATATAAAAATGAGATTTATATCGACTAGTTTCTATTTTTTTCCTAAAATGCCGTTTTTTTTGCTTTTAGAGCCATTTTTTAACAATATTATTTTAAGTTCAAAATCTTCATTTAAAAAATTGAGGAAAAAATGAAAAAAGATAAAGAAAATCAAGAAATTGAAATTGTTTCTGCAAACAACATTGATGCACAATTATTTGATTTTAATTATGTTCCTGATGAAAAACAAACTCTTGCTTATTTGCCTGCTTTATTTACAACAGCGTCGCTTCCTTTTAGAAACATAAATAAAACTGTTTTTGTTAGAAAAGGCAGTAATGGAATTACATTAAAACTTACTTCTCCAATAAATGTTCCTTATGGTCGATACGGAAGACTTTTGCTTAGCGTTTTAACAACTCACGCTGTTTTGAGCAAAGGAAAAAATCAAGGTCCAGTTTATTTAGAATATGCAACTTTAAGCGATCTTTTAAAAGAATTACAACTTCCTAAAAGTCGCGGAACTGAAATTAAAGAACAACTTGAATGTTTTTCTAATGCTGCATTTTCTTTTACTCAAAAAGTTACAGAATTGAAATCATCTTATCTTTTTAAGGATTTATATGGCGAAAATTATCCAAAACAAGATGTAACAATTACAACTCATTCAACTGGAAATATTCGCTTTACTGAAGGAGTTCAATACAAAGAAGCCGATGACGGAAGTGGCGACAAAAAAAGATTTGCTTTTAAGATTGTTTTATCTCCTGAGTTTGCAGCTTTTTGCCAATCTCACGCAGTTCCAATTAATTATACAGTTTACAAAAATATTTTAGCTCCAATTGCAAAAGATATTTATGCTTGGTTAGTTTATCGCAATAATTCTTTAGAAGATTCGATTTTTATTCCTCGTCATAAACTTGTTGAACAGTTTAATCCTGTTGATAATGCAAAAAATAATAATCAAGAAAATGTAAGTTATTTTAGAATTATTGAATATATCAAAGAAATTAAAGAAAAATATTATCCTGATTTAAAAGTTGATTTTGGAGGAAAAGGAGAAGGAATTACTTTGCACAAAAGCAATCCGCCTATTTTAGGAAAAGATGCTCGTTATGCTTTAATCACAACGGACATTTAAAATAGTAACACTTTTGAAATGATTTTTTTGACTTTTCCACAATTTCCCTCGCTCTATTAATAGATATATTAATAGTAATTAATAGATATAATAGAAGATATTTCAAAACTGTTACTTTTTATTTCAAAACTGTTACTTTGTTGTTTTCGAAAAATGCTAATAATTCTTTATAATATAAAGAATTAAGTTGATTTTCGATTTTATTTCAAAACTGTTACTAAAATTTATGTTTATCCACAGAAAAAAGTGGAAAAGTATTTCAAAACTGTTACTTTTTTTTATTAAATTTTTCGCCTTTTTTAGCGAAAAAAATTGATTTTAATCTTGTTTAAATTTTACAAAAAAAGTTTAAAACTTAAAAAAAATCCAATTTTATATTTCAAAAGTGTTACTAAAAAAAAATGAATTTTTATAAAACTTGTGCCTACAAATTATCAAATAATGAGAAAATCATAAAAATATTTCAAAACTGTAACTTTAAAAATTTTTTCTAAATAACTTCAATAATTTTTGTTAAAAGATTTTCAAATTTTTCGTGAACGCTGTCAGCAATTTCTTGAACTTCTTGGTGAGAAAGTGGTTTTCCTAAAATTCCTGCTGCCATATTTGTAAGACAAGAAATTCCTGCAACTTCAATTCCAAAATGTCTTGCTACAATCGCTTCACATGCTGTACTCATTCCAGCGGCATCGGCTCCAAGAGTTCTAAACATTTTAATTTCTGCGGGACTTTCATAATTTGGACCTTGCCACTGAACATAAACGCCTTTTTGAAGTTTTATATTAAGTTTTTCTGCACAAGTTTCGATTTTTTCTTGTATTTCTTTGGAATAAATATTTGTCATATCAGGAAAACGAGGACCAAAACTTTCAAAATTTTTGCCTCGTAAAGGACTCGGAACAAAAGCTGAAATTTGATCTGTAATCATCATAAGATCGCCTGGCTTAAAATTTGTGTTTATACTTCCGGCTGCATTTGTAAGAATTATTTTTTTTATGCCAAGCAAACACATAAGTCGAATTGGAAGAACAACTTTTTCCATTGGATAACCTTCGTAATAATGAATTCTGCCTTTCATTAAAACAACTGGAACATTTCCTGAATATCCAAAGATAAATTTTCCGTCGTGACCTGAAACTGTGGAAACTGGAAATCCTTTTATTTTAGAATAAGAAATTTCTGATTCAACTTTGATTTTTTTTGAAAATTCTCCAAGTCCAGAACCTAAAACAATTCCAATTTTTGGTTTTACATTTGTTTTTTTTGATATAAATTTTTTTGCTTTTTCAAGAATAGAAATCATTTGTTTTTCATTCATAAAAATTTCCTTATTTTTTAATTGATTTAAGATTTAATTAGTTGACTTTATTTTGTGAGCGAAGATTTTTTTTACATTCAGCGAGAATTTTTATTTTTTTTAGTTTAAATGTCAAAACTTTAGTTTTCAAAAAACAAAAGATTATTTTAAAACTAAAAGAATTTGTTTTTTGATAAAAAATTTAGCCTTGATTGTAGTACCGCCAACGGCGTTCTCTGCAAAAGTTCAACTTTCTGTCGATTACGAGAATTTTTGAAGTAAATCATAGTTTCGAGAGCCTCAACCATCGTTTTTTTTTGCAGAGAATGGAGCGAATCGCGGTATTCGCAACAAAGTTTCAAGCGAGTACAAAAAGCAAGTCGAACTAAAAAAATATGCTCCAAATAAAAATTAAAATTTTAAAATCTGCCTTCAATTCCAACTGACGAAACAAAAATTCCAGAACTTTCCGTCGCATTTGAAAGAAGTCCAAAATCTATATAAAAATTCATTCGGTTACTAGAATTTGCAAAAGTTCCAAAGTTTGGCGTTAAGGCAAAAAGAAATCGCAAGTCCGCTTCATAATTAAATGCAACTTTTTGATTTTTAAAATCTTCAAAATAATCGTTTAGCTTTAAAAATCGCCAGTTAGAAGTTCCGTTTTGAAAATCTTGATTTTCTGAAAACGCACAAGTGTAAATGAACGAAATGCTAAAATCATTCATATAAAGCAAATTTACAATTCTAAATGCTTTTTGAATATCAACTGCAAACAAAACTGTTTCAAGTCTTGCCGCAGCGAGAATATTTTGATTACTTAAAGTTAATTTGTCGTTTCCTGAAAAATACAAAGGCGAATCGTAAAGATTTGCAAGTTCTTGTGGCAAAAATGCAATTTTTAGTTTTGTTGGAAGATTGTAAGTTAAGCCAACTTTATTTTGTAAAGGCAAAAGTCGCGGAATGTAAGTTTGAAAATTTAAACCTAAATCAAGCGTGTTTTGATAATTTTGGTTTTGTGAAAGATTTTGATTAAAATAATAGTAGAGTAGGGGACTTAAAGAAAATCCGATTTTTTCATATTTTTGATTTTTAAAACTTCGAATATTTGAATAAGATGCACCAAAAGAGTTTGCTGTGTAAAAATAAATATTTTGGTCAGTTCCAAGAGCACCGCCAAGTTTGTAATAATCAGGTTCGTCTACAGACAAAAGTTTGTTTGCTTTTCCAATGTGAGAAAAATTATTTGCCGAAAGTATAAAATATGAGTTTTTTGCAAAAGGAATCGCTGAAGAAACTGAAATTTGTGCGTCAGAAGTTCGCCAAGAAGAAAAATTAAATTCTGTTTGAGCTTTAATTTCGTAGTTAAATAAAGAAGTGTCAGTTCCGCTTTGAAATCCTGCAAAAGCTGCAAAAGAATTTGTTTGCGAGCCGTAGCCAAGTGAAAGCGTTAAAAAATCACTTGTCCAAGGATTTGATGAAATGTAAGTTAATCCGTAAGGCAAATTGTATTCAGAAGAAGAGCCTGGAATAAAAGTTTTTGATGAAATTGTTGAACCTAAATATAAAAGTCCTTTTAAATAATAAGGCAAAGGATTGTATTTTTTTGAAGGAATTTGATTTTGTGATTTTTCGTGATTTTCAATTTTGCCGCTCGAAGTTGAAGAATTTTCGCTTAAATTTGCAAATTCTTCATTTGAAGTTGCAATTTTGTCACTTAAGTTTGCAAAATCGTCGCTTGAAGTTTCAAAGTCCGCGTCATCAAAATCCGCAGAATCAGAATCAGCGAAAAAACTTTCTGAGTTTTCGTAAAGATTTTTTTCATCAGCAATTAAAATCCGCGATTGTTTATAAAATTCCGCCGTGTAAAAAATTTGATTTGAAAAATTTTCACTTTTTGATTGATAAAAAATTCCGCCAGAAATATCTTTTGTGCTAAAAACAAATTTTTCTTCATCAAAATCAAAATAAGCCGAGCGAGGAAGAGTTTTGTCTTTTACAAACGAAAAATAAACTTTGTTTTCAAAAACCGACAAATTTCTAACTGAAATTCCTTGAGGCGCTTTGTAAGATTTTAAAATTTCACCGTCGCTTGCCATAATCAAAAGCGAGTAGGAAAGTCCTCTTCTTTTCAAAAAGACAAAATTTCCGTTTTTTAAGTCGCAATAATTTGATGCATTTTGATTTAATTTCCATTCTTTTTGAAAAACTTTTTCTAAACTTTTGATTTTTCCGCTTTTAGAAAACTTGATTTTTGAAATATTTGTTGAAGAAACTGGCGATTTGTAACTTGAAAAAATCAAAAAATATTCGTCGTTTGCTTTTATGATTGAAGGCGAATAAACAGAAGTTTCTTTTAGCGTAAAAAATGATTTTTTTTGCGTGTCGTAAATTTTTATAATTGATTTTTCTGTTGCACTTGCTGAACTTAAAATGTTTAGCAAAATAAATCTTCCGTCGCAGCTTACGTTAAAATTTGAAATTTCAGAAAAAGTTAAAAGTTTTTTAGGAGAATTTTTTGAAGAAGTTGAAAAATCAGCAAAATCTTGAAAATAAATTGTGTCGTTTTTTTGATTTAAGAAATAAAATTCTTTTTCGCTTGAAATTAAATTTGAATAAAGTGCGAGAGAATTATTTTCTTTAGAAAAATCTTCTGACGTTAAATCAAAATAATCTTTTACAATTTTTGATTTTACAGGATTTGATTTTACATTTGGAACTTCAACCGAAGAATAAAAATCAAGCCAAGCTTTGTTTAAGTTTTCGCCAAAATTATCTTTGAAGATTTTTTTTACTGAAATTGATTTTAAGTTTATGCAATCGTACCAAAAGTTTGCGTAAGATTTCATTCCATAAGTTTTTTGTAAATATTCGTTAAATGCTCCGTTAAAATAATAAAAAGATCCGCTTGGATACAAATCTCTTGAACCTTGCACATCTTCGTACAAAGGAAACTCGCCTTCAATTTTTGCTTGTTTAACTGTGTGCTTTGCGTATTCATTGTTAAGTCTTCCTTCGCCAGAAGAACTTTCGCTTGTTAAAGTTGCGCCTTCTGCCCAGCCACTTGTTATAAAAAGAAATGCTGGATTATAAGGATCGCCAAAGATTTTTGAAACTGCTTGAAAAAATTCATTTCTTAAATTGTAAGTGTAAGCGTGCGTAAGTTCATGCTTAAAAGTTGACAAAAATGATTGTGAAAAAACTTCAAGTTCTTTAATTAGAAAAGTGTCGTAAAGCACAATGTGATTGTAAGGATAAGCCGTCCAGTAAGCGTTAAAATTTTCAACTGCTGGACTTATTACAACTGGCATCCTAAAAGAAATCGGAAAACCGTAAGATTCTGCAATTTCTTCGTAAATAGAATCCGCGTTTTTATAAAGCAAAGTCGCACTTTCTTTGCAAATTTCTGGATAAATAATGTCAAACCATTTTGTTTTAGAAACTTTTAAATTTTTTTGATTCCACATTATTCCTGATGAAGCAAAAATGCTTAAATTTGCTAAAAAAACAAAAACTAAAGTAAAAATTTTCTTCATAAAATTCTCCGTTTTTTTGATGATTTTTTGATGATTGAACTTGCAAAAATCTTATCATAAAAAGTTTTTATTTTCTTAGAAAAGCAATGTTAAAACTAAAGATTTATAAAATTACGCTGATTGTATTTCGACAAGCTTAGTAACTGCAATGTCGAAGTTTCAATTTTATTTTTATAAATGTAAATTTTTTTTGTGCTAAGCGATCAAAAATCAGTTTGAAAAACACAAAATCGCTTGAATTTATTTTGAAATTTAGATAAATTCTTAAGCGTTTTACGGCATTACCGGAATCTAAGGAGGTGAGTTTATGGCACAGATTGTTGTTGAAGATTCAGAAAATCTTGAAAAAGCAATTAAACGTTTTAAGCGTATGGTTGAAAGAGAAGGCATTGTTCGCGAATTTAAAAGACGCGAATATTTTGTAAAACCGTCTGCTACAAATCACCAGAAAAAAGTAACTCTTGAGCGAAAACTTTTGAATCAAAAACGTAAAACTGAAAAAAAATCTTACTAATTTGTTTGATTTTTGAACTTAAATTTTACAACGAAAACTTACAGACTGTTCTTTTTTAGGACAGTCTTTTTTTATTGCTTGTTAATTTCGGCAAAAGTCTTTTTTATTCATTTTGATTTTATAGAATTTCTTAAATCAAGTTATTAAAATCACTTTATAAATTTATAAAATTACGAAAAATGAAAAATTTTAATCAGATAAAAGGCGTTCTTTTACTTTTGCTAACAGCATTTATTTGGGGACTTTCGTTTGTTGCTCAAAGTTTAGGAATTAAACAAGTTGACGCTTTTACATTTATGGGAATTCGAACAACACTTGGTGCTTTTGTTTTACTTCCAATCATTTTAGTAAAAGATTTTGTTTTGTCAAAAAAACTTAATCGCGAAGAACTTTCACTTAAAAAAAAATCAGATAAAAAAACAATTTTTCGCGGAATAATTTTAGGTTTAGTTTTAAGTTGTGCTTCAAATTTTCAGCAACACGCATTTTATTATTCAACTGGCGGAAAAATCGCTTTTATAACCGCAACTTATATGTTTTTAGTTCCTTTAGCAAGTTTGTTTTTTTTCAAAAAGAAAATTCCGCTTTCAACTTGGATTTGCATTGTTTCAGGTTTTGTTGGTTTATATTTATTGAGTTTTCCAGACGGAAAATTTAGTTCAGTAAATAAAGGCGACATTTTAGCATTTTGTTCGGCAATATTTTTTTGCATACAAATTCTTTTGATTGACAAATTTTCTCCCGAATGTGATGGAATAAAACTTGCTTGCGTTCAGTTTTTTACTTGCGGAATTATTACTTTGATTTTAATGTTCATCTTTGAAAAACCAAACTTCTTAGGTATAAAAAATGCTCTTCTCCCTTTACTTTATTCTGGAATTATGAGTTGTGGCGTTGCTTTTACATTGCAAATTATTGGACAAAAATATTGTGATGCAACAATCGGATCTTTAGCAATGTGTATGGAAAGCGTTTTTGCCGTAATTATGAGTGCGATAATTTTAGGAGAAAAACTTAAAACTCAAGAAATTTTAGGTTGTTTGATTATGTTTCTATCAATAGTGATTTCTCAAGTTGTAGATTTAATTCGTAATAAAAATCTTAAAGATGAAAAAAATTCTTAAAAAATGAAAGCGTCGAAAAATTTGTGTCGCAAAAGTTTTATAAAATGTTGTAAAAAGATTTGTCTAAACAATTTCAAGTTCTTGTGCAAAATTAGAAGTGATTTGCCTTGAAGTTCCGTCGTTCCATTTTAAGATAAAGCAACATAAATTGAAGTTGTATTCAACTAAACCTTCGTGTTCTCCAAATTTGATTTTGTCGTGAAGATGAAGTTCTTTGCCGTTTTTGTCATAAACTTTTAAACCGTAATTTTTTTCTTTTTCCATTAGCACCTCAAAAAGTAAAAGGTTTATTTTGTAAGTTAAATATAATCAAAAAATTCAAATTTTTCAAAAAAAATTTAAAATTATGGCGAAGTAGGGTTCTTGCCGAAAGTGCATTTTTTATTGTAACTGTCGACACTTTTAAAAATCCGCAAATTATAGTAAAATATTTTTATGTACAGCGATTGTTTTTTTAATTTTTCACAAATTTTTCAAAACGAAGGAATTGATGACGCAAGTCAAATCTTAAATGATTGGGCAAAATCTAAACCATACTTTGCACTTGATTGCGGAATTAGAGCAGACGATATTTTTCTTCGTGTAGAAAATTTAGAAAATTGTCTTGAAAATCTTGAAAGTGAAGACGACAAAAAAAATCTAAAAAAAGCGTTTCATTTTTGTGCAGGAATTATGATGGATTATGATTCCGTTATGAATCGTTTTGATTATGTTGAAGAACTTGAAAAAACAATCAGCGATTTTAATTCTAGCGATGAGTTTCAAAATAAAATTGTTGCCTTAGGACCTTCGGGAATTGATCACGATTGGAATTCAGTTGAATTTTCTGGGCGAGATCACGATTTTTTTGATTCACAAACTATTGAAGATGAATGCGATTTGTTTGCTCTTCAATTAACGCTGGCGAAAAAACTAAATATGCCTTTTGTTCTTCATTCGCGACAAGGTTTTAAAAACACAATGGACGTTTTAAAAGCGGTAAAATGGAACAAAGGTTTTATTCACGGATTTTCTTATTCAAAGTCTGAATTGGAATTTTTTTTAGATTTAGGTTGGTACGTAAGTTTTAATGGTTCAGTAACTTTTTCTGGCAAAAAAAATGCTGATGAAATTTCAGAAATTATAAATTTTGTTCCAAAAGACCGACTTCTTATAGAAACCGATTCGCCTTATTATGCGCCAGTTCCCGTAAAAAATTCTAAAAATAATCCGAACAACTTAAATTACATTTATGAATTTATTGGAGCAAAACGAAATTTAAGTTCAAACAAATTAAGCGAAATTGTTGATTCAAATTGTAAAAAACTTTTTGATTTGTGATTTTTGTTGATGATGATTTTGGTGATTATACTTCGACAGGCTCAGTAACCGCAAAGTCGAAATCACAATTTTAATTATGCTGAAAGTTGTTTTTAAATTCATAAAAATCTTTCATTTTGTAGAATTTGTAGAATAAAAATTGATTGGTAGACAGAATCTAAATTATATAAAGCTGCAAATTTTATTTCTAATTTTTTCAGATTTTAGAAAAGTTGTTATTTTGGCTATTAAACTGCAACTTTGCTTCTTTTAAAGTCTAACGTTTTTGTGGTGGGTTTTATTTTGAAAAGCGTTGCTTAGCACAAATTTTAGAAGACCTAGCCCCGATTGTAGTGGCGAGCCTGCTTGACGGCAGACAAGCAGAGCGAGTTGCGAAGCAATGGAGGCGAAAGCCAAAACCACGAAAAGCGGGTTTATTTTAGAGCGACGCTTAGCACAGAAAAATAAAAAGAAAATAAAAAAGTTTGCTCCAAAATAAATCAAAATTAAACGGGAATTAAATCAAAATTTACACGAAAAATTTAATCGCGATTTTTAATTGAAAGTCCTTCTTTCCAAGCAGTTCCCACAACTGGACCAATCACGCGATAAGTTCTTGTTGACATATCATAAATTATTGGTTTTAGTTTGTCCAAATCAACAGTTCCGTTTGTCATAACTTTTTCATCAACAACTTCATTTACAATTTTTCCTACAAGAATTCCTGTGTTGTCATCAAAACTCTTACATTCACATTCGAGCGTAACTGGATATTCTTCAATAATTGGTGCATTTACGTGTTCCGCTTTGTGAACGTGGCAACCGGCTTTTTCAATTTTATTTACTTTGTTGCCGGAATCAATTCCAAAATAATCGCTGATTGCAACTGTTTCTTGAGTGGCAAAGGCAACTGTAAACGCTTTTGTTTTTTTTACATTTTCAGTTGTTTTGTGCTTAGAAAGATACAAAGTAATTTCTTCAAAATCCGACTGAATTCCCCAAGCGGCATTCATTGCATTCGGAACGCCATTTTCGTCATAAGTTCCAATAATAAAAACGCCTTCTGGCATAATGGCCGCTTTTTTTGCTTCAAGATTCATAATTTTCTCCTTTCTTAAATGAATTTTTTATTTTTTGTTTTTTTTGGAGCACGTTTTTTTTATTTGCTGTTTATTTTTTCTTGTTAAGAACTCGCCCTAAACGAAACCCGCCATTCAGGGTTTCGGCTTGTCGCCTACATTGCTACGTTTTGGTGGTTTTTACCTTGCTACTAGAAATTTTGTTGCAAGTTCAATCACCGTCACTTCGCAACTCGCTACGCTCGCCCTTACTGTCGGGGCTAGATCCTCGAAGATAGCGACAAGTGCCAGTTTTCTTAAGTAAGTTGCCAGTTATAAAATTCAAGTGCTACAAGATTCTTCGTTTTGCTTGTTGGCAAACAAGTTCGCACAGAATTTCAACACCAGCGAAAACTTTATTCTTCCAATGATAAATCATCTACAGCAATTGTTGAAGAAAGAATTGGATAATACGAAAGATTTATAGAAGTTCCGCTTGAAATTTTATAAGTTTCGTCTTGGCTAGAAAAATCTTTTGTTGTTGTAAGCGTAATGATTGGCGAGTTTGCAGTTGTTGTATCAACAGAAACTGTTGCAGTTAAAGTTTTTGAAGCGAAAATTTCATCAATCCAAGATTCAATCGTTGTAGTTTTATCATTTTGTATTTCGACTAACAATTTTGCAAGTTCTGCTGAGTTAGAATTAACTGATGTAAGTTTTGTGCTTAAATAAGTTATAAGTTCTGTCGCCTTAGTTGCCGCTAAACTTGCAGCGTCAAAATTTTCTGCTAAAATGTCTTCGCCTAAATATTCGTACAAATCAACGCTCATAGTTGTAGTTGCTCCGCTTGTAGAAAAAGTCGGAAGTCCAACAAATTCTTGACTTGAAAGTGATGAATCGCTTGGCGTAAGCGTAATTGCAAAAGGTTTTAGAGAATCGTATCCATTTAAAACAACATTGTATGAATCGCCCGAAGTAAACTCAGAAGAAGCGTCAGTTAAATCATTTTGAAATTGCTGAGTAAGTGCAAGTTTTGAGTTTTCCGTGCTATAAGAAAATTTTACAGTTGAATTATATTTTCGCTTTAAATATTCGTTTAAGTTTGATTTTTGAGAATCGACATAAGAATTTAATTTTTGAGTAATTAAAATTCCTACAGCGTTGCCATAATAACTGTTAGTTGTGTCGAGTTTGTTTAAAGATTCGATCAAAGTGTTGTAATTTGCGTTTGTTTTGATATCAAATTGTGATTGGATTTGTGCTGTTAAATTTTCGCAAACAGATTTTAAGTTTTCAACTTGAGTTTTATAAGAAATTGCAGCCGCGTTTGAATCCCAAAGATTTGCAAGTTGAAGTTCCAAAGTTTTGTCTTCAGAATTGTAAGAATAATTGTAAGTTAAAAGTGGCGTGTCGCTTGAAGAAACTGCACGACTTATTCGATTTGCATTTGCCGAACTTGATGATGTTGCTTGTGAAGAATAAATTGTCATTGAAGAATCACTAAAAGCAACTTTTGACGAAGTTGAAGAACTTGCGTAAGTTTTTCCAGAAACTTCGTTTGTGCCAGAAGATTCGCTTAAATTGTTTGAAATGTCACTTTCTGTTTCGTCTGTTGTTGAAGGATCTGAATTTGGATTTGGGCAAGAAACCGCGAGAAATAAACTTGCAAAAAGCAAAGTTCCGCTTAAAATTTTTAAGGATTTTTTCATTTTTTCCTCCGATTTTGTGATTTTTCTGCAAATTTTTTAAATTTTTTACAGAGATTTTCACAAATTAAAATGATTTTTTGAAGTTGCAAGATTTTTATAAGTTTCATCAAAAGACTTTTTGAATTGAAAAAGAAAATTTTTTGTTTTACAAATTCAATTTTAATAAGATTTTTTTGAATTTTCAAGTTTTTTTATTTTAGACGAAATTTAAGTAAAAAAGTTTGAAGTTTCTTGCAGAAAAACTTAGCCCGCCGTGTAGTACCGCGACAGCGTTCTTGCAAAGCAAGAATGAAGTGAAAACGGAAGTACGGAAGGGCGGTTAGCACAAAAAATTTGCTCCAAATTTTTATAAAAGATTTTTAATTTACCTAAAAACTGATTTTCTTTATAGTTTAAATATGAAAGTTAAAGTTTTTGCAGTTTTTGTTATATTTTTGATTTTTCCGTTAGCGACAAAAGTTTTAGCACAAGATTTTGCACAAGTTTCTTCCGCACAAAAAAAACTAATTTTGCCACAAGATAATTCTTTATATTCTAAGGATTTAGCAATTTCACTTTTAGAACTTTCAAGCGGACATTCTGCAAAAAATACAAAACGAATTTTTGAAAATTACAATTTTGAAGTTTTAAGGCAAGTTAATTACGAAAAAGAAAAAAATCAAATTGATCACACAAGCGCTTACACTTTTGCAAAAGGGAAAATTTTTGTTCAGCAAGAAAAGTCAGAAAATCAAGTGCAAAATCAAGAAAAAATTTTTGACGCTTATTTAATTGTAATTCGCGGAACTGACGGAAACGAATTTTATTCAGATTTTGATTTTGCTCCGAGCGTTTTAACTTCAGATTTAATTTCGGCAAGTTCAAGCGTGGCAAGTTCAGCGACAAATTTAATCGGCGAAAGCGACGAAAATAAAGAAAGCAACGCTGGCGACAAAAGCGACAAAAACAATCCAAACTTTGCTTACAATTTTTTGTATTCAGCGGAAGACATTTTTTTAGATTTTCAAAATTTTGTTCAAGAAAAAAATCCAATTATTATTTTAGCCGGACATTCTCGAGGGGCTGCGGTTGCAAATCTTTTGGCAGTTTTGCTAAATCAAGTTTACGATTCTTCAAAAATTTTCGCCTACACTTTCGCTTGTCCGCAAACTATAAAAACTTCGCTTAATTTTACGGATTACAATATTTTTAATTTTATAAATTCAAGCGACATTGTGCCTTATTTGCCTTTGAGTTTTTGGGGATTTAAGAGAGCGGGAAAAGATATTTTTCTTGATGAAGATTTTTCTAGCGGATTTTCAAATTCTGAAACTTCAGAAAATTTGCAAACTTTAGATTTTAATTTTTCTGGCGGGACTTCGGATTTTACTTCGAGTTTTGATTCTGATTCGACTTCAAGTTCAAGTTTAAATGCTAGAAAAATAAATCAATTTTTAACTTCGATTTATAAAATTTGTCCAACAATAAATTCTTATTACAACGAAAAGCACAGTTTAGTTTCTCGCGGTTTGAGCGACGACGGACTTTCGCTTTATGAAGTTTCGCTTGCTCTTTGCACGCAACTTTCAAAATTTTCTGTAAACAATTTGGATTTTGCTGATTTTACGGATTTTGAAAATTTAAGCGACGAAGATTTTTTTAATTTACAAAATGTTCAAAACTTAAACGACAAAATTTTTTTTGATGATAAAAAATTGCAAAGTCAATCAGAAAGTTCAAAACAAAACGGCGAGAATTTTTCTAGCGAAAATCAAAATCTTCAAGATCAAAAATCAGCGACGGAATTAAAAAATTTTTCGCTTCCAAGTTTTGATACAAATTCTGATTTTGCGCCTTTGCTTGAATATATAAATTTTCTTTTTGCAAATGATGGCGAAGGTTTTAAAATCATTTTAAAAGAACATTTGCCTTTTACTTATAAAAATAAAATTGAAAAATTAAAATGACGGTAGCAAACCTAACGTTAGGTTTTAAGAATTTAAAATCCGCAAATTAAAAGGAGAAAAAATGGCTTACATAGAATTTTGTGATGTTTGTAAAATTTACAAAAGTGGAACGCAAGAAATTAAAGCTTTAGACAATATGAATTTTAAAATTGAAAAAGGAGAATTTTGCGTGATTGTTGGACCAAGTGGCGCTGGAAAATCTACGCTTTTAAATATCTTGGGCGGAATGGACAGCGTTTCTGCTGGTTCAGTTTTTTTTGATGGAAAAGAAATTGGAAATCTTAGCGCAAAAGAACTTACGTTTCACAGAAGAAATAATGTTGGTTTTGTTTTTCAGTCTTACAATCTTGTGCAAAATTTAACAGCAAAAGAAAATATTGAACTTGCGGTTGAACTTTGTAAAGATAGTTTTGATCCTCTGAAAATGCTTGAAGAAGTTGGACTAAAAGAGCGAGCAAATAATTTTCCTTCGCAACTTTCTGGCGGAGAACAACAGCGCGTTTCTATTGCAAGAGCGTTGGCGAAAAATCCAGAATTAATTTTATGTGACGAACCAACTGGCGCTTTGGACACAAATACTGGAACTTCGGTTTTAAAAGTTTTGCTTGATACTTGTAAAAAAAATGGAAAAACTGTTGTTGTAATTACGCACAATAATTCTATTACAAAAATTGCTGACAGAGTTATTCACATTAAAAATGGAAAAGCGTATAAAACTGAAACTTTTGAAAATCCGCTGAGCGTTGAACAAATTGAATGGTGATTTAAGATTTAGGAATTAGAAGTTAGGAATTAGGATTTAGAAGTTAGGAATTAGAAAATTAAAAAAATGAAAACTGCAAGAACGAAAAATATTTTTAGAACTATCACAAGTACGCTGAACAGATTTTTTGCAATCAGCGCGATTGTTGCTTTGGGCGCGGGATTTCTTGGCGGACTTGAAGCGACAACTCCAGATATGAAAGATGCCGCAGATTCTTATATGGACAAATATAATTGGTACGATTTAGATGTAATAAATTATTTGACATTTACTTCCGAAGAAATTTCTCTAATTCAAGAAAATGAAAATGTTGATAAAATTCAAAAAGCAATTCTTAAAGATGAAATTTTTTTGACGCAAGACAAAAAACGAATTACAGCGAGAATGTTCGGCGTTCTTGAAAAAAATCAGAAAATTGAAGTAAATAATTTTGAACTTAAAGAAGGAAGATTTCCGCAAAATGAAAATGAATGTCTTATTCAAGCGATTGGGCAGTTTAACACAAATCTTCCAAGCATAAATCAAAATCTTGAAGTTCTTGAAAACAACGGAACTTACAAAAGCGAAAATTTAAAAATTGTTGGAATTGTGCAAAGTCCAATGTTTTTTTCTGCGGAACTTGAACCAAGCACAAAAGGTTCGGGATTTCTTGATTTAGCGATTTATGTTTTTCCAGAATTTTTTATAAATCAAAATTACAATCACATTTTTTTGACTGTAAAAAATGCTACTGATTTGAACACTTGGAGCGAAGAATATAAAAATCTTATTTCAAAAGTTCAACTTGAGCTTCAAAACGAATTAAAACCAAAAGTTGATTTACAAATTTCGTCGTTAAACGATTTTAAGCAAAACTTAAATAAAATTTTTATTGAAGCAAAAAATGCTGAAACTTCACTTTTAAATGCTGAAAAAAATGCACAAAAAAATCACAATCAAATTCTTGAAATTTTAAAATCACAAAATGCTGACGAAAATTTAATTAGTGCGTTAAGCCAAATCGATGATAAAATCCGAGAAGATAAAAACTTTGCAAATAAAAGTGCCGAAACTAAAATCGAAAATCAAATTTCATCAGCAAAAATCAGCGAAAATAAAATTGCGACAAATCAAACTTCTTCAAAAAAAATCCGCGTAAATTATGAAAGTTCAAAAAGTCAAATTGAAAAAATTTTTAGTAAAGTTCAAGAAAATCAAAATAGAATTTTTAGCGTTGCAAGTCGAAGTCAAAGCGTTGGTTATTCAAGTTACAAAGATAATATTGAAAAAATTGCGTCGCTAAGTAAAGTTTTTCCAGTTTTCTTTTTCTTTATTGCGTTGCTCGTGGCATTAACTACAATGACGCGACTTGTTGAAGAAAAACGTGTTGAAATTGGAACTTTAAAATCTTTGGGATTTTCTGGCTTTCAACTTTTAAGTCAATATCTTTTGTACGCTTTTCTTTCGAGCGTTTTAGGTTGCGCTGTGGGACTTATTTTAGGTTTTAAAATTTTTCCAACAGCCGTAAGTTTATCTTACTCGATGATGTACACAATTCCGCTTGGAAAAATGCCTTTTAGATGGAACATTGCTCTTCCCGTGAGCATTATTGCAATCAGCGTAATTTTGGTGGCAACTGCTTTTGCTTGTATTCCAGAAACAATTTCTTTGCCAGCGAAACTTATGTCACCAAAATCACCAAAGCCAGGAAAAAGAATTTTTCTTGAAAGAATAAAATTTATTTGGAATCGTTTAAGTTTTTCTAAAAAAGTTACAATGCGAAATTTGTTCCGCTACAAAAAAAGATTGTGGATGACGCTTGCCGGAGTTGCTGGCTGTTCTGCTTTGCTTGTTGCAGGATTTGGACTTAGAGATTCTTTGCAAGACATTATAAACATTGAGTTTAACGAACTTTCGCTTTACAAAGTTTTGCTTCTTGTTGATGATGAAAAAGTTTTTGAAAATGATTCGCTTGTAAAAAATTTTTTAAATGACAAAAATAACGTTTCGTCTTGGATAAAACTTTCAAACGAAAATGTAAAAATTTCAAACAAAAATAAAAAATTGGATATGCAACTTTTTGTTCCAGAAGATGAAACTAAATTAAATGATTTTATGGTTTTAAGAAAACGCAAAGGTCACGAAAAAATTTTTCTTAAAGAAAACGGAATTGTAATCACAGAAAAACAATCAGAAATTCTTGGCGTAAAAGTTGGAGATTTTGTTTCAATCGAAAATCAAGAAGGCGTTATAAAATCTGCAAAAATTTCCGCAATCACAGAATCATATTTATATTCAAACGTTTATGCTTGCCAAAAAGAATATGAAAATTTATTCGGCAAAAAACCAAATTTTAAACTTGCACTGCTTTTACTAAATCCGCAAAAAAATAATCAAGAAACAGTTTCTTCTTTAATGGAAAGTCCAAACGTAACTTACGCAATTTGGGTCGACAGTATTTTAAAAAATGCACACAAAACAATTTCTAGCATTGATATTGTAGTTCTTGTTGTAATAATAACTTCTGGCTTACTTTCGATTATAGTTTTGTATAATTTGGCAAACATAAATATTTGTGAACGCAAAAGAGAAATTGCAACTTTGCTAGTTTTAGGTTACACAGAAAAAGAAGCACAAAAATATATTTTTAGGGAAATAAATATTTTAAGTTTTTTAGGAACTTTGATTGGACTTTTTTTAGGCGGACCTTTACATTCGCTTGTAGTTCACGCAACAGAAGTTAATGTAATTATGTGGGGAAGATCTGTTCATCCTTTAAGTTACGTTTACGCTTTTTGTGTTTCGCTGATTTTTACAATTCTAGTTAATTTTATGATGAAAAAATCGATTACAAAAATTGATATGGTTGAATCGCTTAAAACAAAAGATTGAATTTTTTATTCTGCAGATTTTCTTGCTGAAGAATTTTTCTTGCCAAAATATTGTCGTGTCAAGCACTTCAATTACACTTTTTTAGAAAATTTCTACGCACAATCACCGCTTTAAAATGACAAGCATAAAAAAAATCAACTCGCTTCAATTTGTTTGATATTGCAATCAGTTCCAACTTTTAAATAAGTTTTTTCACTTTTGCAATAAGGACAAATTTTTCCGAACTTAACGGTTTCATAAGTTTTATTGCAATTTGTACAATAAGTAATTGCTTTTAAAGTTTCGCAAATAAGTTTTGCGTCTTGCAAAAGCGGACCTTCTTTTTTTACTGCCCAATTCCAACAATCTTCCAAATATTCATCAATAATTCCAGAAACTTCGCCAATTTCTAAACTTACCGAATGAACTTTTGAAACATTATTTTCCAAAGCAACATTTTTTACATCTTTTATAATATAAAAAGTAATTCCAAGTTCGTGCATTTTTTATTTTCCGTAATATGTCATTCCGAACTAGTTTCGGAATCTGTCAATTTCAGACTTTGAATCAAATTCAAAATGACGTAAAATTGTAATTTTAATGTTGATTCTTAAACTTCAAAGTAAAATCTAAAATAAAGTCTGCTAAGTTTTGAACGCCAAATCCGGTTTTTGCAGAAATTTGCATAATCTTTGCGTTTGGATTTCTTGACTTAACATTTTCTTCAAATCTTTTTATATCAAAATTAAAAAGTTTTAAAACATCAATTTTATTAACCACAACCAAATCCACAGTCGAAAACATCAGCGGATATTTTATTGGTTTGTCATCGCCTTCAGGAACAGAAAGCAACATAATGTTTAGCGACGCTCCAGTGTCAAATTCCGCAGGGCAAACAAGATTTCCAACGTTTTCCAAAATGCACAAATCGATATTTGAAAGATCCAAATTTTCAATTCCCTGCTTAACCATCGACGCGTCCATGTGACACAATCCGCCAGTGTGAATTTGAAGCGTTTGAATTCCAGTTGCGTTTTGAATTTTTTCAGCGTCCACATTTGAATCAACGTCGGCTTCCATAACCGCAATTTTGATTTTGTCTTTTAGTCGATTTATTAAATTTATCAGCGTTGTAGTTTTTCCACTTCCCGGCGACGACATTAAGTTTAAAAGAAAAATTCCTTTTTCGCTAAGATTTTCTCTAAGTTCGTTTGCAATTTTTGTGTTGTCCGAAAAAACACTTTTTTTAATTTCAATAGTTTTAATTTCGCTCATAAAATTTATTGTAAAATGAATTTTGTTAATTGTAAAATTTTTATTTTTTTTGATTTTGATTTGGAGCGAATTTTTATTTTTGTAAAAATATCAACTATGCAAAGTGTTCGCCCTAAAACAAAACCGCCCTTCCGCCACTCACTCACGCTCGGCCTCCTCACTTTGTTGCGGTGGCTTGCTTCGCAATGGCTACACGGCGGGCTAGGATTTCAAAATTTCTTTTAAGCGTAAATTTATTTCATCAAAGTTTTCTCTTTTGTGCGGAAAGTTGCAATTTTTACAAGATTTAATTCCAGAGTTTGTAAAGTAAAAATTTCCGCCACATTTTTCACCAAGAAAATACAAAGGACAATAACAAAATAAACAATTAAAATCTTCGAGTTTTTCAATTTTATGACAAGGAAAATTTTCGCATTTTGTATTTTGAAAAAATTTATAATTTTGACTTTGTGCGTTTTGTTGATTTTGAGAATTCTGAAAATTTTGTTCAGCAAGATTTTGCAGATTTGTTTCTTCAGAAAATTTTTCTGTTTGATTTACAAATTTTTCACAAAAGTTTTTATCTGCTTTTTCAAAACTTTTTAAATCAGAATTACTTGCAATAATTTTATTTTCATTAAGTTGCTTAAATTTTCTACATTCATCAATAAATTTTTTTGCAAAATCAGGATTTGACTCATAATATAAATGCGTAAATCCCCACCAAAAATTTTTTCCAGTAAAAGAAGATTCCCAAGTTTTTTTTGAAATTGGTTTTTCACAAATGCAAGAGCTTCCGTTATTTGTGCTGTCAAAATAATGAAACTCGTGTCCTTTTATAATTGAATTATTTTTTAAGAAACTTGGATTTTTTTCTTTAATCGAAACGTAACCAAATCGTACAAGTTTATTTTTGTCAAAAACATCACCATCAATTATTCCGAGCATTTTATAAGATTTTTTATTTTTTAAAATTAAATTTTTATGAAGATACATAAATCCGCCACATTCTGCAACCGACGGAACGCCTTTTTGAATTGCGTTTACAATCGACTTTTTCATTTGCAAGTTTGATTCAAGTTCTTGTGCAAAAAGTTCTGGATATCCGCCACCTAAAATTATTCCGCAAATATTTTCTGGAAGTTCTTTGTCGTGCAAAGGCGAAAACTCAACAATTTGTGCTCCATTTTTTTTTAAAAGATTCAAATTGTCTTCGTAGTAAAAACAAAACGCTTCATCTTTTGCAAGTGCAATTTTAATTTGATTTTGATTCTGTGGATTTTGCTGATTTTCAAAATTTTCAAATTCTTTACTTTCTGATTTTTCGTCAGTTTTGATTTTGATTTTTAAAGGCGAAGCGTTTTTTGCAATTTTATAAATCGCATTTAAATCAACAGTTTTAGATAAAATTTCTGCACTTTTTTTTGTTAAGTCTTTTAGATTTTTTATTTCGTCAGGAAGTTTTAATCCCAAATATCTCGTTTCAATTTTTAAATCTTTTTGTTTTGGAAAATAACCTAAAACTTTTGTTTTAAATTTTTTTTCGATTAAAGGACTCAAGTTTTCAAAAAACATTTTTGACGCGTTGTTTAAAATTATTCCTTTGATTAAATTTTTTTTGTCCGCGAAAAAAAATCCTTCTAGTTCAGCCAAAATACTTAACGCCATTCCGCTAGCATCAAGTACAAAAATTATTGGACAATTTAAGGTTTTCGCAAGATGATAAGTTGACGCTTTTTGTGTTGTAGTTCCAAGTCCGTCGTAAAGTCCCATAACGCCTTCGATTATTGAAATGTCGCTGTCGTTTTCTTTAGAAAAGATGATTTTTGTTTTTTCTTCATCAGTGAAAAATAAATCTAAATTTCTTGACGGAAGTTCTAAAATTTTTTTATGAAACATTGGATCTATAAAATCTGGTCCGCATTTAAAAGCATTTACTTTTTTGCCGTTCATCGAAAAATATTTCATTAAAGAAATGCTGATTAAAGTTTTTCCACTTCCACTTTTTGGAGAAGCAATTATGATTCGCGGAATTTTTTTTACAATTTTTTTCATTTTTTCGCCTAACGATTTTTGTAAATTTTGAAATTTTAAAATCAGTTTTTTTTAATTCGACTTAAAATTAAAAGAAAATACAAAAACTGGATTTAATGCATTTAAAATATTAAAGTTTGAAATTTTTTTTGCTTTGCTTATTGTAACTAAAGTTATTTCATCGTTTTGAATTGGAAAAGTCTTTAATATTTTTTCAATTTGACTTATCGATTCAAGTGTAACAGCGTTTATTACAACTCTAATATTTGAATTTTTTTCGTAAAGTGAAGTTAGAATTTCGTTTAATTTTCCGCCACTTCCGCCAATAAAAGCGTGGCTTGGTTTTAAAAGATTTTCAAATGCTTGTGGAGCAGTTTCATTTATAATCTGAATATTTTTGCAGTTAAATTTTTTTTGATTTTTTTCGCAAAGTTCACACGCTTTTGGATTTGAGTCGATTGCAAAAATTTTTATTTTTGGTGATAAAAGTGAACTTTCAATCGAAATGCTTCCAGTTCCGCAACCAACATCGTAAAGAACAGAATCTTTTTTTAAGTTTAATTTGCAAAGCGAAATTTCTCGCACTTCTTCTTTTGTCATTGGAACATCACTTCTCAAAAATTCTGAATCAGGAATTCCTGGCGTAATTTTATTTGTAAAATTTTTTGTAAAGTCGCACATAAAATTTTCTCCAATTTTAATTTGATTTTAGTTTTCATCAAAAATTATAAATCCGCAATACAAACCATTTTCTTGAATTTTAAAACATTCTTCAGGATTTAAAATAAAAATTTTTTCTTCTGGATAAGAAAGTTGAAAACCTAAAAATAATTTGCAATTTAAAAAATCATTTTTTGAAATTTCTAAAATTAAGTTTGCAATTTTATAAATATCTTCAATTCCGCTTGTAAGAAAAAAAATTTTTTCGCGATTTATTAAAGCGTTTTGCATTTTTACTTTCCAAATATTTTCTTGAGTTCCATGCAAACTGATGATTTTTGAATCTTGATAATCAAAACCACATTTTGAACTTAAATAAGAAAGCGAAGAAATTCCTGGAAAAATATTTATTTTTACGTTTTGATTGTTTTTATAGAATTTTTCAAGTTCAAGTTTTAAATTTTTTGCTCCACTAAAAAATCCTGTGTCGCCTGAAAATAAAATTGAAATTTCAGTTTGTCCAAAGTTTTCGTTTCTTATTTCTTCTAAAATTTTTATAACATCTTTTGCAAGATAATAAGGAAATTTTTTCGCTTTAGTTTTTGCAGCGTTTATCATTCTTGGTGAACCAAAAATATAATTAGAATTTTCTAAAATGTTTTTTGCACAAATTGTCATCGTTTCTTCATTTCCCATTCCAATTCCCAAAAGATTTATATTTAATTTATTTTCTAAAATGATTTTTGTGTTTAAAATTTGATTTAAGATTTTTACTGCGTTTTGTAAATTAGAAACTTCAATGTAATTTTTACAAAAATGATTTTGTGATTTTTCAGATTTTATTATAAAACATTTTATATTTTTGTTTTTTGCTGCAAGAATTTTTTCGTTAAGTCCGCCATTTTTTCCGCTTTCTTTTGCGACTAGAATTTTGATTTTATAATCTTCAATTTGAACTTCATTCATTTCTTTTGAAAACGGACCTTGCATTGCAATAATTTGTTTTCCTTCAATTTTATTTTCGTTGCAGATTTTAAAACTTTCTTGACTCGGTAAAATCCTTACAATTAATCTTTTTCTTAAGTTTTCATATTCTGTAAAAACTTCTAAATTTTTACTTCCAGTTGTTAACAAAATATTTCCTTGCGTTTCTTTTAATTCTTCTACGCAAGATTTGATGTCATAAAAATATTTACAATTTTCTTCATCAAGATGATTTAAATTTCTTTGTATTTTTAAAATTTGAACTTTATCTTTTAAACTTTCAAAAATATTTTCTGATATGATTTTTGCAAACGGATGAGTTGCGTCTATAACTAAAGAATATTTTTTTTCTTCATACAAATTTTTTATTTCAGTTTGATTTAAGCGACCAATTTTTATGTTTAAGTTTTTTTGTTTTTCAAGAACTTTCTCTCCGTATTCAGTTGCAACGCATAAATCAACATTTAAATTTTGCTTTAAGAGAATTTGACAAATTATTCTGCCTTCTGTTGTTCCGCCAAAAATCAAAATGTTTTTCATATTTTATAACCGCGTTTTGTAATAAGTTTTTTTACATCATTTTTTTCAGTAAAAATTTCTGTTTGAGAATTTCCAATAAAAACTGTTGTAAACATATTTATTTCACAATTTTTTAATTCATCTAAATTGCAGACTTTTACTTTTGTTTCTTGCCTTCCAATATTTTCAACATAAGCACACGCTCTTGTTTTTTTTGCTCCAGCATTTAAAAGAATTTCGCAAGCACGTTTTAAATAATCTTTGCGTTTGTGACTTGCAGGATTATAAATCGAAATTGCAAAATCACCTTGAACTGCGGCAATTAATCTTTTTTCGATTACTTTCCAACTTGTCATTAAATCGCTCAAACTTATTACGCAAAAATCGTTGTTAAGTGGCGCCCCTAAAATTGCACTTCCTGAACTTGCCGCTGTAATGCCCGGAATTACAACAAGTTCAACATCTTGATAAAGCGGATTCTTTTGTTTCGTTTCAAACATTGGAGAAGCCATTCCGTAAATTCCAGGATCGCCGCTTGAAATTAAAGCGACAATTTTTCCTTCGAGCGCAAAATTAAAACAAAGTTCGCATCTTTTTAATTCTTCGTGCATTGAACTTGAAATAAATTCTTTTGAAGGAAAATAATTTTTTATTAAATCGACGTAAGTTTTATAACCTACGATAATGTCGCATTTATTTAAAATTTCTTGAGCTTGATTTGTCATCATTTGAATATTTCCGGGACCAATTCCTACAATAAAAATCTGCTTTTTCATCTTTCGCATTTCCTTTTTATTCATCATTCCAATTTAAATTTATTGATTCTTGTTTTGCAACTGCAAGTGTCATTCCATTATAAACTGTTTTTTTTAAGATGATTTTTCCATCTTCGCCAGAACTTAATTTTGCCGCTCGCTCACAAATATTTGAAACGCCAGTTGTTGCTTTTACAAAATCAGAACTTTCAAAATTTCCTTTGACATTATTTAATTCTTCTGCGGAAAAAGTGTAAAACGGAACATTTAAAAATTGTGATAAAACTAAAAGTCCCATTTCGTCTTTTTTTATGTTGATTGAAGAAATTGATTTTATGTCTTCAAGTTGTAAATTGTTTTTGCAAAAAGTGATTTTTAAAAAATCATAAAGTTCTTCAAAAGATTTATTTTTTTTGCAACCAATTCCAACACAATACAATTTTGGGCTCAAGTGTAAAAGGCAATTTTGTTTTTCTGATGTAAAATCTATTCTTACATCAATTTTTAAATTTTCAAAATCAGAAAATTCGTTTTGTGAAATAATTTTAAAACATTTTGGAATGTCAAGTTTTGAATAATTTATTTTTTCATCTATAAAAATATTTACAATTTCATCGTTTAAAATTTTTGAAGAAATTTTTTTTATTCCGTCACGATTCAAAATTTTTAGTCCATTATTTTTTGCAAACACATCAATTCTAAATTTTTCTTGAACATCAGTTGCAGTTGTGATTACGGGAATTGCGGAAAGTTTTTGAGAAAGTTTTTTTGCAATTTTATTTGCTCCGCCTAAATGACACGAAAGTAGCGGAATTATATATTTTGATTTTTCGTCCATTACTAAAACTGGCGAATCTAAAAATTTGTCTTTTACAAAAGGTGAAATTTCTCTAATCGCAATTCCACAAGAAGAAATAAATAAAATTGGAAGTTTTTTAGAAAATGCATTTTTTATAAAATCTTGCAAATTTGAAAAGTTTGAATTTGAAATCCAAATTATTTCTGGGAAAATTTTTTTTAATTCTTCTTCTTTAAATTTTCCATTTTTTGTAAATGAAGCAACGCAAATAAACATTTTTTACCTTCAGTTTTTTTTGCGAAATTCTGTTTCAAAATCCGCAGAATACAAACACGAATTTTTGTAATTTGAATATGTTATAAAATCACCAAGCAAAACAACCGCAGTTTTTTTTATATTATTTTCTTTTGCGACCAAACTTAAATTTTCTAGCGTACACAAAAATTTTTTTTCTTCTGGCCAAGATGCTTTGTAAATTAATGCTGCTGGCGTTTCTTTTGAATATCCGCCTTTAATTAATTCTTTGGAAAGTTCTTCTAACATTCCGCTGCTTAAATAAATTGCCATTGAAGAATGATGTGAAGCTAAAGATGAAATATTTTCTTTTTGCGGAACTAAAGTTTTTCCTTGCATTCTTGTGATGATTAAAGTTTGCGAAACGTCTGGAAGCGTAAACTCAAGATTTAAACTTGCTGCCGCAGCAAAACAAGCACTAACTCCGGGAACACTTTGATACTTTATATTTTTTTTGTCCAAAGCGTCCATTTGTTCACGAATCGCTCCAAAAATACTTGGCTCGCCTGAGTGAAGTCTGACCGTTAGTTTGTTTTCTTTTTCGGCAAGGCACATTGCATTTATGATTTCTTCTAAGTTCATTGTTGCACTGTTGTAGATTTTACAATTTTCTTTTGCATAGTTTAGTAATTCTGGATTTACTAAAGATCCAGCGTAAATTATAACGTCTGCTTTTTTTATTAAATTCATTCCGCGAACTGTAATTAAATCCACAGCGCCACTTCCCGCTCCCACAAAATAAATCATTTTTTCACCTCGATTTTTTTTGATTTTTGAAATTTAAATCTGCAAAGTCACGTTATTTTAAAATCTATTTTTTACATTCTTCAAGAAAATTTAAAGCGTTTTCAGTTTTTGAAAGCAATCCAAATTGATTCGAAAAAATTATGCAAGCAATTTCAAGTTTATCATTTGCTCTTTTGTTTAAGTAAAACATAATTTTGTCTAAAACATATTTCATTGTTGCTTCTAATTTTCCTTCATTTTTAATTAGAGAAATTCCTTCTTCGCTTGAAACTGAATCAAGAATTTTTTTTGCTGTTTTAAAACTACAACCTGATTTTATTGCAGCACAAGTTAAAAGTTCCATTCTGCAATCGGCTTCTTTAGAATGAGTGTTCATAATTCCGCCAGAAATTTTTATAAGTTTTCCGATGTGTCCGCAAAGAAGAAATTTTGTAAATCCTAAATCAACTGCCATATCAAGAGTTTCTCCAATAAAATTTGAACACTTTACGCTTTTATCAAGATTGTAATCAAAATTTTTTTTCATAAAATCCAAACCGTAATTTCCCGTCGAAACTGAAGCAACTTTTTGACCTAAAAATTTTTGTTGTTTAAGTTCGATGTAAATTGTGTCTTTCAAAGCTTGGCTACTCATAGGTTCAACAATTCCGCTTGTTCCTAAAATCGAAATGCCACCAAGAATTCCAAGTCGCGGATTAAAAGTTTTTTCTGCAAGATTTATTCCTTCTGGAACAGAAACTTCAACTTCAATTCCGCCTTTATAATCGCACAACGCACAAACTTCAAGAACTTCTTTTTCAATCATTTTTCGCGGAACAGAATTTATTGCATCCTCGCCCACTTTTTGATCTAAGCCAGGCTTTGTAACTTTTCCAACACCTTTTCCGCCTTTTATGATTACGTAAGATTTTTCAAGCTCGATTTTTTGCGGAAGAAAACTTACAGTCGAAACAATGTGAGCTCCGCTTGTTACGTCAGGATCATCTCCGCCGTCTTTTATAACAGCACAACTTACTTTTTTTTCTGAACGTTTAATGTCGATTATTTTTGCAGAAAAATTAATTCCTTTAGGAGTTTCGATTGTGATGGATTTTTTAATTTTTCCTGTTAAGAGCATATAAGTTGCCGCTTTTGCAGTTGCCGCAGCACAAGTTCCAGTTGTAAAACCAAATTTCATATTTTTTTCTTACCTTAAAATTTTTTATTTTCTTTATCCAAATCATAAAGTAAAGCGTTGCAAATTGCCGCTGCAATAGAACTTCCGCCTTTTCGTCCTCGATTTATTATGCAAGGAATTTCAGTTTCTAAAATCAGATTTTTTGCAAGTTCAACATTCACAAATCCAACAGGAACGCCAATAATAAATTCTGGTTTATAAATTTTTTTTTCAAACATTTCATACAAAGTAAGCAATGCTGTTGGCGCATTTCCAATTGCAAAAATTAAAGGCTTGTTTAATTTGCTTGCCTTTTCCATACTTGCACTTGCTCTTGTGATTTTTAAATTTTTCGCTTTTTGACAAACATCTTCGTCCGCCATAAAACAATGAATTTTTCCGCCAAACTTTTCTAAAATTTTTTTATTGATTCCAGCCTTTGCCATATTTGTGTCGCAAACAATGTCCGCACCATTTTTAATTAAATTCTTTGCAATTTTGATTGAACCTTTTGAAAAAAACATTGTCTTAGCAAAATCAAAATCTGCACTTGTGTGAATTGTTCTAAGCGTAATGGATTTTTCTTCGTCAGGAATTTTTATATTCATTTTTTCAAGTTCGCAAGAAATTATCTCAAAACTTTTTTTTTCAATTTCTGACGGATTCAAATATTCAATTTTTTGCATAAAAAAAGTCCTCCAAATTTTTTACAAGAATTTTATTTTGATGATGATTTTTGATCGCGATTCTATAAAAATTTTCTGAAAGAGATTCGTAGTCGTCGCAAAGTCGAATTAAAATTTTTTTGCTTTTTAAATATTCAAAAAGATTTTGTTGATTTTTATTTTTAGATTTTTTTAAGTTAGAGTTTTGTGTTGATAAATTTTTTAAAGAAGATTTTTCTTCGAGTTTAAATAAAATAAAATTTGCATCACTTGGAAAAATCTTTAAAGGAAATTTTTTTAACTTTGAAATTAAATATTTTTTTTCGCGATAAATAATTTTTTGCGTTTTACGTAAATATTTTAAATTTTGTTTTAAGCACGCACTTCCAACTTTTTGTGCAATCAAAGAAATGTTCCATTCAGGAAATTCTTTTTCAAGATTTTGAGAAATTTTTTCTGATGAAATTGAAAATCCTAATCTTATTCCAGGAATTGCAAAACTCTTTGTAAACGCTCGCAAAATTAAAACTTTAGTAAAATTGTTTATTTCAGGAACAAAAGATTTTGCTTTTGGAAAAGTTAATTCTATAAAACATTCGTCGAGTAAAAAAAATGTATTTTGATTTTCACATTCAGCGGCAATTTTTTTTATAAAGTTTATGTTTGTCGTTTTCCCATTCGGATTATTTGGATTTGTCAAAATTAATAAATCGTAATTCTTGTTTTTTAATTCAAATAAAATTTTTTGTGTAAAGTTTTCATCAAAAATAAAATTATTTTCTTCTGCCAAATTTAAATATTCATAATTGATTTTAGAATTTTTTAAGATTTTTGAATAACTCGTAAAACAAGGAGCAACTAGCAAAACATTTTTTAAATTTGCGGATTTTATAAAAACGTTTAAAATTTCTGATGCTCCGTTTCCTAAACAAATTTGATTTTTGTTTACATTAAATTTTTTTGCGAGCAAATTTTTTAATTCTGAACTTTCTAAATCTGGATATTGAAAAGAATTTTTTATTGCTTTATATGCAACTTTTTTCGCTGATTTTGGAATTCCCAAAGGATTTACGTTTACTGAAAAATCATATTTTATTTTATTTGTGTAAATGTTTCCGCCGTGCATTTTTTTTCTCCAATTAAAAAGTTGCCAAAAATTTTTATAAAATTTTTAATAAAACTAAAATCAAAATCATTATAATACTTGCAAAAAGTTCTGCACTTATTGCAGTTGCGTAAAGAAGTTTGTTTGCTTTTTTTATATCTTGAATTTCGATTTGTCTTAAATCATCACCTAAAAATTTTTTATTTTCTAATTTGCCTTCGTAATATGTAGGTCCGCCAAGTTTTATTCTTAATGCTCCAGCACAAGTGCTTTCTGTTTGTGCTGAATTTGGACTTTCGTGATTAAATCTGTCTCTCAAAAAAATTTGTTTTGCGTTTTTTGCATCAAAATCTTTTTTTAAAATTCTGCAAGAAAAAATCATCAAAATTGCACTTAATCGAGACGGAATAAAATTAAAAAAATCATCAGTTTTTGCCGCACATCTTCCAAAATCTAAATAACGTTCGTTTTTATAAGCAATCATTGAATCAAGTGTGTTTACGCTTTTATAAAGAAATCCTAAAACTGGACCGCCCAACGCTGTGTAAAACAAAGGTGCAATTACTCCGTCGCAAGTATTTTCTGCAATAGTTTCGACAGTTGCTTTACAAATTTCTTGTTTTGATAAATTTTCTGTGTCGCGTCCAACTATAAACGAAAGACTTATTCTTGCTTTTTCAAGCGAATTATTTTTTAAATCTTTGTAAACTTTCATACTTTCATCTTTTAAAGATTTTGTCGCCAAAAGATAATAAGTTAAAACGCTTTCAATAACGCAACCAAAAATTAAATTGATTTTATATGATGTAAACATAATAATTACAACTAAAATTGTTGAACTTAAGCAAACAATTATTTCTGTAAGAATTCCGTAAAATCTTTTTGTGCGAGAACTTAATTTTTTTTCACTTCCCTTTTTGCCAATAAAAAAAATTTCTAAACTTGAGATTAATTTTCCAATCAATCTTACAGGATGCGGCATAAACTCTGGATCGCCAAAAATCAAATCGAGAACAAAACCAAGCACAAAAGCAATCAAATGATAAAAAATTATATTTTGCATAAACTCTCCAATTTTAAATTTGACTTTTCACAAATCAACGCAAAAGAAAATCCTTCGCCATTTTCAACTTGAAAATTAAAATAATCTTGTTTTGTAATTGATGAAAGAATTGCCATGATTGTTCCGCCATGAACTACAAGCGAAACTTTTAAATCTTGAGTTTTTGTTTTTTTGATTTTTAAAATAATTTTTTTGAAAGAACGAAAATTTCTTTTTACAAATTTTTTTTGTGATTCTCCATTTGGAAATTTTAAGTTTCCGTTGCTTGAAATCCAGCGAATATATTTTTTGTCATCTTTTAATTCATCAAAATTTTTCCCCTCAAAATCTCCAAAATCTATTTCTCTGAAATTTTTGACTTTTGTGATTTTTGAATTTGGATAAATAAGTTTTGCAGTTTGCGTGCAACGTTTTAGCGGACTTGAAAAAACTAAATCAGCGTTTGGATATTTTTTTTCGTTAAGATTTTTTTTGATTTCTTGAATTCCTTTTTCACACAAACGTTCGTCAGTTTTTCCGAGATAACGTTTTTCTAAATTGCTTTGAGTTTTTCCGTGCCGAATTAAAGTAAAATTTATTTTAATCGCTGAGTTAAACCGCATATAATTCTTACGACCTTTCGTGATTTTTTTGCAATTTGGCATAAAAGTCTTCCAGTAAATTCTCTGTAAAATCTTTCGTCTTTTTCTAAAGGAATAATTCCGCTTCCAATTTCACAAGAAATTATTATGATTTTTGGATTATTTAAAATTATTTTTGATAAGTCATTTTCTATTTTTGAACTTTGGATTTTTGAATTCAATAAATTTTTTATTGTTAAGTGAAAATTGTTCCAAATAAATTTCTCGTTTTTTAGAGATAAAATTTTTTCAAAATCATTTTGATCAAAAACTTTGTAATTTGGATAAACTGATTTTACAAAGTTTAATTTTCCTTGTGAAAATCCTCCAATATATAATTCCATTTTTTTCTCCGAAATTTAATATTAAAAAATCAAACAAATAAATCCCATTACAATTAAAACTAAAAGTTCTGAAATGCAAACAAAAAATCCCGCTAAATCGCCAGTAATTCCGCCGAATTTATTTTTACTCATAAAAAAATAATATAAAAATGAAAAACTAAAACTTAAACAAAATCCCAACGTAAATTTCCAATCTTTTAAATTTATAAAAATCAAAAAACCTAACGTTAGGATAAGTTCTAAAATCAAACAAAGGCTTACAAATTTTTTATTTTGACTTTTTGATTCTGTAAAAAGCATTCCTTGAGTTTTTGCTTTTGGAAAATAAACGACTGATAATCCGCTTAAAATTCTTGAAACTATGAATGAAAAAAAAATGCAAATAAACGCTGCAAAATTATTTATTAAAAAAGAAAATGCAATCGCGAGTAAAAAATAACTTATTACGCTGATTACAGAAAATGCTCCAATGTGCGAATCTTTTAAGATTTCAAGTTTTTTGTCTTTTGACTGATAAGAATTTATTGCGTCCATTGTGTCCAAAAATCCATCGAGATGAAATCCGCCAGTAATTAAAATCGGAATGAAAATTGAAATTAAAACATAAAAAATCTGATTAAAATTAAATTTGAAAAAAAGTAAATTCCAAACGTATTCAATCAACGCGATTACAAATCCAATCAGCGAAAAAAAACAAAGATGAAAATCCATATCAGAAGAATTCCAAGTAAATTTCGGCATTGGAATTTTTGAATAAAGAGAAAATGCAACTGCAAAAGATTTGAAAAATTTTTTTATAAAATTCATAAAACGCTCACTTTTTAAAATTCACTTTCTTTTTTGTGGAAAGCCAACAACAACTTCAAAAACATTATCTGCTCTTTTTGCAATGTAAGAATTTATTTTTGAAAGTGCAATCATATAATTTTTTGAGCTTTGCGAATATTCAATCCCATCATCAAAAATATTATTGCTAACGATAAATAAATTGTCCGTGCAAGAAATAATTTTTTCTAAATCGCTTATGATTTTTTTTGCGACAAAATTTTGATTTAATTTTTTTCCATTTTTAAACATTTCGTTTGCAAGTAAATTTGATACACATTCAAGTAAAACTGAATTTTTTTTTGTTTTATTTTGATTTTGTTGATTTTTTAACTTTGCAGTTTCCTCAAGTTCTTCAAGATTTTTGTTCTGATTTTTTAAATCACAAATAATTTTACAGGCTTCGCTTAAATTTTCGCTTTGTTCAATCGTGATGAAATTTTTATTTTTACGCATTTCTTTGTGACGTAAAATTTTTTTTGCAGATTCTTCATCAAGATTTTTCATAGTTGCAATATAAAATTTTTGAGAGTTTTTTATCTTCATTATTTCATCTTCTGCAAAAGAAGATTTGCCACTTCCACTTCCGCCGTAAATTAATTCAATCATAACGCTTATATTGTTCAACTCCTGATTTTTTAAACGGAACATTTTTTTTGTAAATTTCAAGTGCAATTTTAATTATGTTCATCATCAAGACGGCTCCGCTTCCTTCGCCCAACGCCATATCAGCATCTAAAATCGGCGACAAGTTTAAATTTTTGATAACTTCATTTACTAAAGGTTCGCGACTTTTATGTGACAGAATAAGATATTTTGTTATGTCGCTTTCTAAACCTTGAGCAACTAAAGCTGCAGCAAAACTTACAACTCCATCTAAAACAACTGGAACTTCATATTTTTTTGCACCAAGAAAAATTCCAAGCATTCCTGCAATGTCAAAGCCACCAACAGTTTGTAAAATTTCCAAAGGACTTTTTTCGTAAAGATTATATTTTTTTATTGCATTTTCAATTACTAAAATTTTTTTTCTTAAACCTTCGTCAGAAAGACCAGCACCTCTTCCAACAATTTTTTTTGCATCACATTTTAAAATCGAAGAAACAATCGCTGCAGAAGTTGTTGTGTTTCCAATTCCCATTTCTCCAACGCAAATAATATTGTAATGTTTTTCTTTACATCGCTTTACAAGTTCCTCGCCAATTTTTATTGCACTTTGCATCTCATCAAAAGTCATAGCACTTTCTTTTGCAAAATTTCTTGTGCTTTTGCGGATTTTTTTATCAAGAACATTTTTAATTTTTTCTGATGAATTAATTCCCAAATCGATAACTTTAATTTTTGTGTGCGAAGATTTTGCAATAATTCCAACTGTTGTTTTTTTTGCAGCAATATTTCTAGCACAAATTTTTGTAACATTTTGATTTGACTGACTTACGCCTTCTTCAACAATTCCGTTGTCAGAACACAAAATTAAAGCGACACTTTTTTTTACGCTCGGATAAACTTTTTTCTGAATCGCTCCAATTTGCGAAATTAAGTTTTCAAGTTTTCCTAAACTGTCTAAAGGTTTTGCAATTAAGTCCCAATTATTTTTTATTTTAGAATAATAAGTTTTGTATTCAGTCATTTAAATTTTTGCTTCCTTTAAAATTTTATAGATTTTTTCCATATCAATAAATTTTCTGATTGAACTTGCTAAAATGTCAAATTGTTCATCTTTAAATTTTTTAAAGTCAAAAGAATTCTGTTTTAAGTTAACGCCTTTCTTTTCTGCAAGAAATTTTACTAAACTCAAAGCAATGTCATCATCATCAAAAAATCCGTGAATATAAGTTCCTGCAACATTTTTATAAAAAGCACCTTTTGGAAAATAATTTATTTTTCCTGAACGAATTGTTTTTCCCATATGAATTTCGTAGCCTGAATATTTTTTTCCTGAAAGAAATTTAAAATTTCCTTTTAGATTTGGCAAAGTTCCGCGTGTTTGACTTCGAGTTTTTTCTTTTTGAAGTTCAGTTTCAAAATCTAAAAGATTTAAAGCATTTATTTTTCCGCCTTCTTCAACATTAAACGGATCAGAAATTGTTTTTCCAAGCATTTGAAATCCGCCGCAAATTCCAAAGACAATTTTTTTCTTAGCAAATTTTTTTATTGCATTTTCAATTCCAGATTTTTTTATCCACTGCAAATCCGAAATAGAATTTTTACTTCCGGGCAAAAAGATCAAATCCATTTTTTCAAGTTCCCTCGGATTTTTTATGTAATGTAAACTGACATTTTCGATTTGTTCAAAAACTGCAAAATCTGTAAAATTTGAAATGTGCGGAAGTTTTATAACGCCAAGATTTATTAAAGAAAATTTTTTACTTGCAAAAGAATTTGAAAGCGAATCTTCATCATCAAGAAAAATATTTAAATACGGAAGAACGCCCAAAGATTTCTTTTGAGTTTTATCTTCAATCATTTTAATTCCAGAATCCAAAAGTGATTTGTCGCCACGAAATTTATTTATTACAAAACCTTCAACTTTTTCTTTTTCTGATTTTTCTAAAAGCTCAATCGTTCCTAAGATTTGTGCAAAAACTCCGCCTCTGTCAATGTCTGCAACTAAAACAACTGGAGCACCTAAAAGTTCTGCAAGTCCCATATTTACAATATCGTTTTTGCGAAGATTTATTTCTGCTGGACTTCCCGCCCCTTCAATCACAATTATGTCGTAAAGTTTTTCAAGTTTTTGAAAAGCGTTTATTATTTGCGGAATTAAATTTTTTTTGTAATCAAAATAATCTTTCGCATTCATATTTTTTAAAACTTCACCGTTGACAATTACTTGCGATGATTTATCGTTTGTGGGTTTTAACAAAATTGGATTCATACAAACAATCGGTTCTATTCCACAAGCTTGAGCTTGCATAACTTGCGCTCGTCCCATTTCTAAACCTTCTTTTGTGATAAAAGAATTTAACGCCATATTTTGAGATTTAAAAGGCGCAACTTTAAATCCGTCTTGCTTAAAAACGCGACAAAGTCCTGCAACAAAAAAACTTTTTCCAGCGTTCGACATTGTGCCTTGAATCATAATAATTTTTGCTTTTTTGTTTGATTTTAAAAACTGATTTTTTTGATTGAACTGATTAAACTGATTGATTTGCGAAACAGAAAATTTTTTATTTTGCGATAATTCTGATTTTTGAATTTTAGTCTGATTTTTTTGAATAAAATTTTGCGACAAAATTTGAGATTCAACTTGAACTTTAGTTTTAAGATTAACTTTTAAAGTGCAAGTTTTTGGATCAAATTCATCATCATTTAATCCGTAAAGTTTTTGAATAAAATTTCCTGAAAAAATTTCTTGAACACTTCCCATTTTTACAACTTTTTTTCCATCAAGACAAATCACTTCATCAGAAATCATTTTTACAAGATCAAGTTCGTGCAGCGACATTATGATTGTTTTGTTTTGATTTTTCGCCAAAGAATTTATAATTTTTATGAGTTCAAGTTTGTAATGCAAATCCAAATAAGAAGTTGGTTCATCGAGCACAATTATTTGTGTTTCCTGACAAATTGCTCGAGCAAGCATTACTCTTTGTTTTTGACCGTCGCTTATTTTAGAAAATTTTGTTTCAGCAAAATCTTGTGCGTTTACAATTTTTATTGCCTCTTCAACTTTTAATTTATCTTTGTTAGAAAGAATTCCAAGTCGATTTGTAAATTGATATCTTCCGCTTGAAATTATTTCGCGGCAAGTTAATTCTTGATTTTTGATTTTTTGCGTCATCACAATAGAAATATTTTTTGCAATTTGATTTTCTTTTAGCGACGACAAATCTTTTTCTAAAACAAAAATTTTCCCGCCTAAAGTTTTTAATTGTTTTATAATCGTTTTTAAAACTGTTGATTTTCCTGAACCATTTGGTCCAATAAGCGTAATAATTTTTCCACTTTGAATATTTATGTCAATTCCAGAAACGATGCAATGTTTTCCATAACCAACCGAAAGTTCTTTTGTGCTTAAAACAGTTTTCATATTTCCTTCTTGTCTTGTCTTTTTAACATCATAAAAACAACAACTGGCGCAAGAAAAATTGCGGTTACTGTGCTAATGCTAAATTCTGTTGGAGCAAAAACGCTTCTTGCAATTCCATCACAAAAAAGCACAACTATTGCTCCGCTTAAAAAACAAGACGGAAGCAAAATGATTGGTTTGTTTGTGCCGACAAAAGTTTTTACTAAATGAGGAACTGCAATTCCTACAAAAGAAATTGGTCCGGCAAAAGATGTAACGCAAGCGGAAAGTAAACTTGAAAAAATGATTAAAGCAAGTCGCAAAAGTTTTATGTTAACGCCTAAATTTTGAGCGTAAACTTCGCCAAGTTGATAAGCACTTATTGGTTTTGACAAAAAAAACGTAAACAAACAAACGCTTCCTACAATAATCGACATTACAAAAACGTCGTTCCAGTTTGTGCCAGAAAAACTTCCGAGCGACCAATTATGTAAATTTACAATATTTGAATCGTCAGCGAATGTTATAAAAAAATCTGTAATTGCTGAACAAATGTAACCAATCATAATTCCGCAAACTACAAGAACCGACATATTGTGAACTTTAAATGAAATAAGCAAAACTAAAAGTAAAGAAATCATTGAACCAAAAAACGCTGCACAAATCATTCCCCAAGAGTTTAAATTTATTCCGCGACTTAAAAAGAAAATCATTGCAAGTGCGACAAAAAGTTTTGCTCCAGAAGAAATTCCTAAAACGTAAGGTCCGGCGATTGGATTTGAAAAAAATGTTTGAAGTAAAAATCCAGAAACACAAAGTGCTCCGCCTAAAATTATTGCAGCAAAAATTCGCGGAAGTCTTATGTTCCAAATTATTTTGTAAGCAGAAATATTTGATGATTTTCTAAATAAGATTTTTAAGATTTCTGAAAATTTTAAATTCACACTTCCAATCGAAATGTTCCAGAAAAAAATAATGAGTAAAATAAAAAACATAATTAAAAATGTAAACAAATATCGCTTTTTCATTTTTGCATTTTTTTTTGCGAACTTTTAATCACAAAATTTTAGTCGCTTAAAGAATTTAATTTTTTTATATATTTTAAATCCGAATCATCATCAGAAAAAATTTTATTTAAATCTTGCATAAAATCCGCAAGTCCTGTAGTTTCCTGAAAAAAATTTTTTTGCGTACAATAAATTTTATTTTCTTTGTAAGCTTTAAAATCTTTAAACATTGCATTTTTTTTAAGCAAATCTTCTATTGTAAAAAGATTTCTGTCGATTGTATTGTTGTAAATTAAAATGTCAGCGTTTACAGATTTTAAATAAAAATTTTCAAATTGCATATTCATTGTAGAAAGTGAATTTTCTGATTCAGAAGACAAATCATCAAAAATATATTTTCCGCCAGAAAGATTTATAATTTTTGCAATATAATCGTTTGGCCTTCTTACGTTTACAGAACCATTTGATGTAATAAAAAAGAATACAACAGTTTTATTAGAATTTTTATTTTGAATTATTGAAGTGATTTTTGATTCTTGTTCAGCAAAAAATTTTTGAGCAAGTTCTTCGCGATTAAAAAGCAAACCGTAAAGTTTTATCCATTCTAATCTTCCAAGCGGATGATTTTCGTAAGTTGATTTTTCTACGAGAACTGGAATTTCTAATTCTTCAAGTTTTTCAATTACTTGCGGACTATGATAAATCATTGTGTTTTCAATCGCAAAGTTACAATTTGATGAATACAAAAGTTCATAATCCGGAGCATTATATTTTCCAGCGTACAAAATTTTTTTATTTTGCATTGCATTTTTTGCGTCTTGAATGAACAAAGCGTTTTCTTTAATTCCAGAAAATTTTATAAAATCTAAAGCGTTAAGCGTTGTAATAAAATCTATTACAGAACTTGAAACCAAATAAGTTTTATCTAAAGGTTGCCTTAAAACTGTAAAACTTTTAGGAAGATTTTTTGGAACTTCAAAATTTTCAGGAACAAGAAAAAATTTGTCTTTGCTAGAAATTGTAATCAATTTGTAATCGTCATAAAAATCCACAGAAAATTCTTTTGCGTAAGTTAAATTTAATTTTTTTGTGATTTTTAAATCTTCAAAATTTATGTTTGATTTTTTATTTAAGTTTGCATTTAAGTTTTGATTTTTTAAGTTTTGCGGATTTTTATTTTCAGCGGATTTAGTTTTTGAATTTTTAGTTTTTAGATTTTTACTTGAAAGATTTTCGCTTGAAGAAATGTCCGAATCAAAAACAATTTCATACTCAATTTCGTGCGAAGAACTCATTGCATTTGTGTTTGCAATTATTTTTAAATTTTCGCCTGTGTTTTTTATGGGAATTGTAAAACTTGAAAAATCGTTTGGACTTTCATTTAAATATTTTTTTTTGTCAACGATTATATAATCATAATTTTTTGAAGTAAAAACAATTTGTAAGTTTTGCTTTTTATTTTTAACAATAAGTTTTGCGGGAGAAATTATTTTAGTTTTTCCACTTCCGCCTTTTAAACTTACAGAAACTTCATAAATTCCATCATTTAAATTTTTTGCATTTTTCTGATTTTGATTTTTGCTAGAACAAAAACTAAACGAAAACAAAATCAAACTTGTTGCGAAAAAAATCGAAATGAATTTTTTAATATGAAGTTTCCAAAGTTTCATTTTTTTTAGATTATTAAAAAATTATTCAGCCAAACTGACGCTTACTTTGTGATTATACCAAGTGCCTTTTTTTCCAAGCAAAGCAAGATCAAATTTTTGGTCAAGTTCTTTTACTGGAATGTCAAAACCGTAAACTGTTTCACTAAATCCATCGTCGTAAGTAACTAAATCTTCTGTAGGATTAAGCCAAGATTTTTCGTTGACTTTTGCATCTTCAGCAAGACCAAGATAAAGATTTACAATATTTTTGCTCGCAAGACTTACGTGAATTGTCATCTTTCCGTTTTTTACGTTAAGACTTCCCTTGTTATGATTTGCTTCGCTTACTCGAAACATTGAATTGTCAGTTTTAAAATACGCTGAATAAATTCCGTCACTTAGTTTTTTTTTAAGCCCAAACTTACCATTGCGTTTTCTGTGTGATCAATATAAATTTCTTGAACTTCTGAAATTTCTCCAAGTCCCGCAATTTGACAGTCAACTTTTTCAAACGCATTTGAATTTTCAAAAATCGATTTCCAAGAATCTTCGTCATCGCCAGCCATATCATTATTTGCGTGATCGCCTGCAACAACCATTAACGGACGAAGAACAACTTTTTTGTAAGAAGCATTTTTTACATTTTCAAGAACATTTTCCACAGCAGTTTCTTCTGGTTCGCCTTCAACAGTTCCAATAAAAACATTTGAATATCCAAGTTCCGCCATTTGAGAAGCCATTTGTGAATAACTGATTTTCGCTGCGTGAGAAGTTCCGTGTCCCATAAAAACAAAAGCAGTGCCGTCATTTTTTGCGTCATCTAAAGAATTATAATTTGCGTTTTTAACTGCTTGCAAAGTGATTGCTTTTGCAACTTTTTCTTTATCAGAATTTATTTCAGAAGAATTTTTTCCAACTTCGCCAAGTAAAGGTTCCGCGATTGTGATTTTTTCAAATTTATTTGCATAAGAATTTACAGTTTCTGAAAGTTCATCAAATTCTGCTCCGTGCATAAGATGAGTTGGCTGAACAATAAGATTTTTTACGCCGTTAGAAATTGCTCTTTCCATTGCTTGCTGAACATTGTCGATTTTTTCATTATCGCGAGCTTGAATGTGATTTATAATAATTTGCGAAGTAAACGCTCGCCTAACCGACCAAGAAGGATTTGCGTCTTGAAGTGCTTTTTCAATTCCGCCAATATCTTGCACACGACTATCATTAAATGAAGTTCCAAAACTAATTACAAGAATTTCATTTTCGCCAATTCCGTTTTGATTTAAAGGATTGTCTTTTGAAGCGTCTCCCGTGTCTCTTCCAAAATAATCTGGATCTGCATTTTCTCCATTAACCAATTCTTTTTGAGCCTCCGTAAGTTTGTCCCAAGCTTTTTTAGCTGCTTTACATTGTTTGTCTGTTTGAGGATTTCTTTCTTGAACATAAATTGCGTCAATTAAAGAAGCAACTTTGTCTGCTTTTTTTTGATCAGCTTCTTTTGAATCTTTTGCAAAAGCACTAAAACTAAAAAACATAGAAATTGCCAAAGTTGTGGCAAAAACTTTAGTAAAAAGATTTTTTTTCATAATCTTCTCCAATAAAATAAAAATTTTTTTTTAAAAGAAAAAGAATCAAAATCTAAAAATAAAAAACTCTGCATCTTCATCAAAAATGAAAACACAGAGTAATTCTTTAAAAAATTGAGAAAATTTTTCTTTCAACATTAAAGTACGATCAATTACTCGTGATCTGAAGATTTTTCTTCTGTACTATTATAGTTGGCAGGTTTCCTGACTTTAACTTCTTGGCAAAAAATCCGCCTTCCCAAACGCAAACAAACGAACGTTCAGTGACTTTGTTGGATCTTGCTCAGTTTTCACAGTGACGAGATCGCACAAGATTTTCACTTGTTTCCCTTTTAACCGAATTATAATTTTTAGAATTTACAAAACAGCACCAACTACTTAACTTGAAAAATGTTAGCACATATAAATTTTTAATGCAATGTTTTGAATTTGTGATTTCGAGCTTGCCAATCAGTGTTATTTTGAAAAAAGTGGCGTTTAATCTTGGTTTAATCTGCATTTAATCATTTAATCATTTAATCATTTAATCTAGGTTTAATCCGCGTTTAATTTTTATTTTGATTTATTTGGAGCAAATTCTTTTTATTCACCAATTATGTTTTGTGCTAAGTGCCCGCCCAAACAAAACCCGCTCGTCGTGGTTCCGCTTTCGCTTCATTCTCTGCAAAAAATGATTGGTGGTTTCGCACAAAATCTTTAAAGAGAAAAACTAAACTTCTAACAAAAAAAAATTCGCAGTCAAGTATAAGATGGCGACAAGGAGGTCGCCGTAAAACGCAGAAAATTCTGAGAATTTGTAAAGCAAATTCTCGTAATCAACACGATATCGAAAGGGCTAGATCTTCTAAAATTTGTGCTAAGCGTCACTTTCTTTATCAAAACTTGCCACAAAAACGTAAGACTGTAAAAAAATAAAGTTGCAGTTTAATAAAAAAACGTTCGGTCGTAAGCAAAAATCATCATCAAAAAAAAATGATAAAAAAAGTAAATTCTTAAAAATAAGTGGGAAAAAAGCAGAATATAAGTTTTTTACATTTTTAAACTTCTTGTTATATAATTTACTAAAAGGAGAAATTCTTATGAAAAATTTTAAGCGAAGCTTTTTTACATTATTATTAGCAAACCTTGCATTTTTTTCTTGTACAAATGAATTTTCTATAAAAACCTCATCCGCTTATGAAGAATCACAAATCAACGAAACATCAGAAGTAATAAAACTTGCTTCTCAGCGTGAAAATCCGTTTGCTTCATCATCACGACAAGTTACAGCGGATGTAAAAGAAAATTATGTTTACTTTAAAATCCGCACAAATGTTTTTGAAAATCTGGCTCAAATCGAAAGTATTTTAGGTGATTTACAAACAATTCCGCTTGATTATGAAGTTGTAGAAGGCGGTTGTGAAAATCCAGAGAATCCAGAAAATGATGAATATACACCATGGTTTTATGCAATGTGTCCATAGGAACAAAGAATGAAGATTATACAAATGAAAATTTTTATTGCATAAATTTAGAAAAAAATGGAAGAAACTGTCCAGAAGCAAAAATCTCATTTAGTTTTGACAAACCTTGTAAATATTTAATGTATTGGGGAATGTTTTATTTTGATAAGAATGGAAACAAAATCGAACAATGGGATTGGGATTATGGTAAAGCTATTACTTTTACAGTTGTTGAATAAAAACTTTTCAACTCAATCTACAACCGACTGGTACAAAAAATGAATCTCTTTCAATTGGATTTTATTATATAAATGCTGTACAAGATAAACAAAATAAAACTCTTTACAAATTGACAGTCGCATTAAATCTTACAACTACTGGTGAGTATGATTTTATCATAGGAGCATTTGGGCTTGATAGTAAAGGAAACAAAATTGAAAGTTCTGAATTAAAACTCAAAGATTATTTAAGAGTAATTATTAGCGAATAACTTTATAAGTAAAGTGTGACTTTTTTTGCTTTTTGTGCTAAGCGTCGCTTCCTTTATCAAAACTTGCCACAAAAACGTAAGACTGTTGAAGGTGCAAAGTTGCAGTTTAATAAAAAAAACGTTCGGTCGTAAGCAAAAATCATCATCAAAAAGATTAATTTTTAAAAAGCGGTCTCACTTTTAAAGTAACGCCGAGTTCATCACAAAGATTTTTACATTCTTGAATTTTTTCATTTGACAAAACTGTGTCCACAACAGACATTACAACTTGCGGAACATATTTTTTTGCTTCGAGTGTAAACTTTTTTATTTCATCAAAAGATTTTATGCCAAAGCAAGACTTTGTAATATCAAGAAATTCTTGTGAAGTCGGAGCATTTAAAGAAATTGAAATTGTGTCAAAGCGATTTTTTAATTCAGGACAAATATTTTTTTTCCAAATTAAATTGGCAAGTCCATTTGTGTTAGCACGAATTTTTAACGCAGAATATTTTTTTCTTAATTCATCAATAATTTTGCAGTCATCGTAAAAACGCATAAAAGGTTCACCAAATCCGCAAAAAACAAGTTCGTTAATTTGACTTAAATCGTAATGAGAAAACTCTTGTAAAACATCTTCAACTTTTGGCTCTTTTTTTAACCAAAGTGAATTTGATTCAAGCAAGGCTTTTGTTTGCCGCAAGCAAAAAACGCAACAACACGGACAGCGATTTGTTAAATTTACATAAACATTTTTTTTGTGTAAGTCGCCACTTTTTTCTAATGGAAGATAAAGCTCTTGTTCGCCTTTTTTTTCAACTGTATATAAAATCATTTTGAATTATTATATTTTGCGATTTTGAGTGATTCAAGCATCGCTGATTTTTTTCGATTTGAAGATTTTGTAATTTTCAAAAAAAACTTTAGGCGATAAAAAAATTCTAGTCGGATTGTAGCGACATCGTGTCGGTTTCAATAATTTTTGCTTTGCAAAAATTATCAGCATCTCTAGTGCTTTACGGCGACGTCTTTGTCGCCATCTTCTGTTTATCATAAAATTTGCTTCAAATAAAAATTCAAAAAATAAATTTAATTTTTTACTGATGAATTTTTTTCTTGAACTGTTTGTGTTTGAACTTGACTTTGAGTTTGGTTTGAATCTTTTTTAGATTTAAAAAAGTAAGTTTTTGATTCTTCGCCTTTGAAAAGTCGTTTTATATTTTCTTTGTGACGGAAAACTACAAAAATTACACAAAATCCGTAAATTATTGAAGGAATTGTATTTAGTCCAAAAATCGGCAACAAAATTGCACCTAAAATTATTGAAAGAAGCGTTGCAAGCGACATATATTTTACAATCACAACAAAAATCATCATAAATAAAGTGCAGAAAAGTCCAATTTCCCAGTTTAACATCCAAAGTGTTGACAAAATCACAAGATACGCTTTCCCGCCAGAAAATTTATACCAAACTGGAAACGCGTGCCCAAACATTATGAACATTCCGGTAAACGCAACTCCAAGTGCAAAATTTCCTTCGCCTAAAATTTTTTCAAACAAAAGTCCAAAAATTGATTCTAAAACAAACGCTTTTGCTAAATCTAAAAGCATTACGAGCCACGCCCACTTCATCCCAAAAACTCTTTTGAAATTTGTAAATCCTGGATTTTTTGAACCTTCGTTTCTAATGTCTTTTTTGTAAATTAATTTTGATAAAACGATTGCTGGATTTATTCCGCCGATTAAATACGAAACTATTGCAGCAATAAAAAATATTGCAATTTTCATAATGAACTTTGACAAGCACTTTTACTTTATAGCATAAGAACAGCCAATAATAAAAATGCACTCCCAGCGAGAACCGTCTTATTCAAAACGGCTTCCGCACTTCGTTTGTGCAGATGTTTTGAATAAGACAAACCTCGCTTCCGTGCATTTTTTAATTTTTATAAATTAAACATAAAGTGCTTGTTATTTCTCCTTTTCAATCATAAAGCATAAAACAAATTACAAAAGCACAAAAATATAACTGTAAATATCTTGGCCGCCGTCGATTTCGTTTATTTCAACTCCCGGATGTTTTAGCAAAAGATATTTTTTGATTTCTTGAGCTTCGTAAGTTGTTGAATCAATTCCGCGAATAAAAATGCAAACTTCGTGATCTGTAAAATCCATTGCTTCGATTGTTTGAAAACTTGCTTTTTTTCTGTCATCTGAAGAAACAAGAATTTTTTTGTCTTGAAAACCAATGTAATCGCCGGCTTTTAATTTTAAACCGTCCATTTCAGAATCACGAACACAATGCGAAATATAATAAGATGCAACTCCGTCCATTCCCATTTGGAAATTTTCCATAATTTCATCAAGATTTCCGCTGTCTAAATCCATCATTGAAAGTGCTGCAAAACCTTCGCCAATCGATTTGCTTTCAATAACTTTGATTTGTGATTTTTCATACATTTTTGCGGCTTGTTTTGCTGCAAGAATTACATTTGCGTTGTTTGGAAAGACGAAAATTGTTTTTGCGTTAATTTTTGAAAAAGCGTTTATAAAATCTTCTGCACTTGGATTCATACTTTGCCCGCCGTCAACAATTACATCAGCGTTGCCTTCTAAGAACATTTTTTTAATTCCCGAACCCGAAGCAACTGCAACAACTCCATAATCTTTTTCTTTGGAACTTGCTGAAGAAGACATTTTAAACTTTGCTGCAATTTCGCTTAAATCTTCTTCGCGATTATTATGTTGAAGCGACATATTTTCAACTTTTGTAGTTAAAAATTCTCCAAATTTCTGGCAAAACTGAAAAACTTTGTAAGGTTCTTTTGTGTGAACGTGAAGTTTTATTATGGAACCAGTTTTAAAGCAAACTACAGAATTTCCAATTTCATTCATATAATTTTTGATTGTGTCCACAGAAAATTCTTCTACATTTACTTTTTTATTTTGAAGGCGCAAGAGAACTTCTGTGCAATAACCATACTCAAGTTCGCTGTCTGGACCAAATGCGTCAAGGTCAATGTCGCCGTGCGGAGAAGAAATTGTTTTGTTCGCGTTTTGCTTTCCACTTTCTGATTCAAGTTTTGCAATCGCTTCATCATAAAAATCTTCTTTTAAGCATTGCTTCATTCCTTCCATTATATAAATTAAACCAGCACCGCCTGAATCAACAACGCCAGCCTTTTTTAAAACCGGCAGAAGATTTGGCGTTCTGTCTAAAGAAAGTCGCGCTTCGTAAATAAAATTTTCTATAAACTCCAAGATGTCGTCGGTTTCGTTTGCACAAGCGTATTCTGTAGCATCTTTTGCAACTGTAAGAATTGTTCCTTCAACCGGAGTCATTACAGCTTCGTAAGCGTGCTTTACGCCTTCTTTAAATGACTGACCAAGTTGTTTTACATTTGCTTTTTCAAGTAAAGTAAGACCAGCAGAAATTCCGTCAAAAAACTGCGAAAGAATAACTCCAGAATTGCCTCTTGCGCTAAGCAACATTCCCGCAGAAATTGCATTTGCAACATCAGAAAGATTTGAAACGCTTTGCTTTATGGCGTTTTTTCCACCATTCATTGTCATAAGCATATTGTCGCCTGTATCGCCGTCAGGAATTGGAAAAACATTTAAGTTGTTAATTTCTTCAGCATGAACTCCAAGATTTGCCGCACCCATGCGAATCATTTTTGAATACAAAACGCCATCAACTGTTTTTATAGACATTTATTATTCTCCAGCTTTCCAAGTAACTTCTTTGCCAAATCCCCAAACGCCAATTGTGTCTGGTCCAACTGAAGCTCCAATAATTGGTCCAATATAAACAACTTCAATTTCTTTAGGATTTATTTCGCTTTTTACAAGATTTTTTAAAGTTTCAACTTCTTCGCTAGAACAATCCGCGTGAGCAATGTAAACAGTTTGATTTTGAGCGTCGATTATTGAATCTTTTAGAAGATTTACAATTTCTTTAAGAGAAGTTTGGCGACCTTTTACTTTTTTGAATGCCGCTTGATTTCCGTCAGCATCAGCAATAAGAATCGGTTTTACGCCCATCAAATTTCCAAAGAATGCAGCCGAAGCCTTAACTCTTCCCGCTTTTTTTAACCATTCCAAAGAATGAACTGTCGCAAATTCATTAACTTTTTTTCTATTAGAAAGAACAAAATCTCTCACTTCTTCAAAAGATTTGTCATTATTCGCACAGAATTTTGCTGCTTCAATCGCCAACATTCCTTCGCCAATACAAGCGTTCAAAGAATCAATACAAGCAATTTTTTGTTCAGGATATTTTTCAAGCAACTGTTTTGCAACCACGCCGGCAGTATTAACAGAACCAGATTGTTTTAAGGCGCAACCGATGTAAACAATGTCATAACCTAACTCAAGATATTTTGTAAAAACTTTTTGGAAATTCTCAACTGGAACTTGAGTTGTTGTAACACGATTTCCGTTTCGCATAATATCGTAAAGTTTATGAACGTCCGCATCTGACCACCTCAAATCCGCAGGAGATTGAACTCCTTCATAAACAGTTTTCATTTCGCAATAATCAATGTTGTATTTGTCCAACAATTTTCCATTTAAATCTGAACAAGAATCTGTAAGAATTTTTACTGGTTTCATTTTATTTCTCCTATAAATTTTTTTTATTAAACGCACAAATTTCAAAACAAAAAGTCAACAAATTTTCTTGTAACTTTTTATCTTGATTTTAGAAAGCAATTTTACTTTTTGATTTTGATTTTTGCTTTTCGTTTTTAACTTAAAATTGCACAAAATCCGCTAGAAAAAATTTAAAGTTAAAAACATTTAAGATAAAATTATAAATTTCAAATATAAACTGAAAATAAACTTTTTAAACGATTTGTTTTTTTGAGGATTTTTTGATTTTTAAATTTTGGAGCAATTTTTTTTATTCATATAAATGTCGTCTATGAAAAGCGTCAGTTTCCAAACAAAACCGCCCTTCCAGCCTCACTTGAAACTTCGTTGTGAATACGCTAACGCTCATTAGATGTTGTTTGTCTTTCGTCAATCAACATCTAACTAAAGGGCTTACACGGCGGGCTAAGTCTTCTGTTAAAAAAATAAGTGGCAAGTTTTCTGTGTTAAAGTCATTTCGAAAGCCCGCTAGAAACACTGTTACGATTTCAATGACCGAGTTCGTCAGGCAAACTTACAACAAAAGTAGTTTTTAAGTTTTCGCTTAAAACAAAAACTTCACCACAATGTAAGTCAACAATTCTTTTTACAATCGCAAGTCCAATTCCAAAACCTTGAGACGAATGAGATTTATCAACTTGGTAAAATTTATTAAAAATTCTTTTTTGATGTTCACTCGAAATTTCAATTCCAAAATTCGTAATTGCAACAAAAGTTTTTTTATCTTTATGTTTTATTTCAAATTTTATAGTTTGAGAATTTGGCGTATATTTTATTGCGTTATCAATCAAATTAATCCAAACTTCTTTTAACATTTCTTTGTTTGCAAAAATAAAATATTCATCAAAATCAATTTCCATATTTAAATTTTTTGAATCCCATTTATCTTGCAAAAGTAAAATACAATTTCTAATTTGTTCTGAAAGATTAAAGCGTTGAACATTCGTAAGAAAATTTTGATTTTCAACTTTCATCAAATTTAAAATGCTCGTGGACATTTTTATAAGTCTAAAAGATTCTTCTTCAATAATATCAAGATATTCTGAAATTTCTTCTTGCGACAAATCATCTTTTTTGTTTTTTAAAAGTTTTGCAAATCCTAAAATCGAAGAAATTGGCGTTTTAAACTCGTGCGAAAAATTGTTTATAAAATCATTATTTAAAATTTCTGTGTGTTCAAACTCGCTTGCCATTTTATTAAAACTCGAAGAAATTTCTTGAAAAAGCGGAAATTTGATTTTAAACTCAAGTCGCTTTTTGTAATTTCCAAAAGATAATTCTTCCATTGCGTTTGTAAGTTTTTTTATTGGAATCATAAAAATTTTTGACAAAAGCCACATCAAGCCGTAAGCAATTATCAAACTTAAAATCATTACTAAAATTATTAAAATTTTGCTTGCGGAAGAATTTTGTGCTTCATTAAAAAATGAAAAATCAAAATCAAGTTTTAAAATAAATTTAAACACAAAATAAATAATTGCGTTTATTAAAATAAAATTTATAAAAACAATTCCGGCGACTAAAAATGTCATTGAAATTGTTGAAGAATGATTTTTGTTTTTTTTGTTAAAGTTAAAATATTTTTTATCGATTTTTTTCATTTTGATTTTTTTGATTGATTTAACGGCGGATTTTTTTCGCTGATTTTTTTGAACTTGTGATTTCGACCTTGCGGTTGCTGAGTGAAGTCGAAGCACAAGCACCGCAATTTCTTACGCAAAAGAGGTCAATATCATTCTGAATCTTCAACTTTTTTAATTGCTCGGTAACCTAAACCGCGAACGCTTTGAATTTCAAATTCATCATAATCTTCAAAACGTTTTCGCAATCTGTTAATGTGAACAGTTAAAGTTTCCCAGCCAGTTTCTGATTCACTTCCCCAAATTTCTTCCATAAGTTGAATCCGCGTAAAAATTTTTCCTGGAAAAGAAAGCAATTTGTAAAGTAACAAAAATTCTTTTTGCGGAAGTTCTTGCATTTTTCCATTTTTAGAAACTGAAAGCGAATCATAATCAAGAACAACATCGCCTAAAATTATTTTTCGCTCACTTTCAATTTTTGCACGGCGCAAAAGTGCTTTTATTCTAAGCAACATTTCTTCTTCATCAATCGGCTTGGTAATATAATCGTCAGTTCCCACCTTAAAACCTTTGTATTTGTCTACGGGAAGTTGTTTTGCACTTACCATTAAAATTGGAATTTGATTGTTTAACTTGCGGATATTTTCTGTAAATTCGTAACCGTCCATTTCTGGCATCATAATGTCAAGCACAACTAAATCAATGTGAGTTTTTCCTAGCAAGTTTAACGCTTCAAGACCATTTTCTGCAGTTGACACATTATATTTTTCGTTTTCAAGAACAGTTTTTATAAGTTTTCTAATATTTTTATCATCATCAACAACCAAAATATTAAACATATTTTAAGAATATCAGTTTTTTTTAAGATTGCACAGATTTTTGATTTATTGCGAGAAGTGGCACTTTATAAGCTTTTCTTTCAAAATTGTAAAAAATATCCATTATTTTATAAATTTCTTGAATAAAGACTTTATTTTTTTTATCCTATAAAAACGCTTTAAAAATAATTTTTTTACTCTTGAGACAATTTCAGAAATTTAAAATCAAAATCAAAAAGAATTTGCCTCATAAAAAAGTTTGGAGGAATTTATGAAATCCTTAAGTAAAAAAGCACTTCCATTTTTACTTGGAGCAGCTTTTATTTTTAGTTTTGCTTCTTGTTCAAAAGAAAAAACTTCTTCTGACAAAGTTTTAAATGTTATGACAGAAGTTGAAGTTGAATCCCTTGATCCACAAGAAGCAACAGACGGAACTTCATTTGAAGTTATTGCAAACTTTACTGACGGCTTAAAACAAATGGCAAGCGACGGTTCTACAATCAACGCACTTTGCGAAAGCGAAACTGTTTCAGAAGATGGTTTAACTTACACTTTTAAAATCCGCGACGATGCGTTTTGGTCAAATGGCGATCCTGTAACTGCAGACGATTTTGTGTTTGGTTGGCAAAGAGCCGCTGATCCAAAAGTTGCTTCAGAATATTCTTATATGCTTTCTGACATTGGTCAAATCAAAAATTCTTTTGACGTAATTGCAGGAAAACTTCCAGTTGAAGAACTTGGCGTTAAAGCTTTAGACGACAAAACTTTACAAGTTGAACTTATTGTTCCAGTTTCATATTTTGATTCAATTCTTTACTTTCCAACATTTTATCCAGTAAACCGAAAATTTTATGAATCTGTAGGCGAGCGATTTGCAACAAGTGCCGACACAGTTTTGTCTAACGGAGCATTCATTCTTACAGATTATCAGCCGGCTGCAGTAAGTTTTACTTTTAAGAAAAATGAAAATTATTACAACGCAGCAAATGTAAAACTTGAAGGTTTGAATTATCAAGTTTTAAAAGATTCTCAGCAAGCACTTATGGCTTATCAAAATGGAACGCTTGATGTTATAAAACTTTCTGGCGATCAAGTTGAGCAAGTTCAAGACGATGCTGAATTTAGAACGATTGGCGCTGGTTATCTTTGGTACATTTCTCCGATGATGCAAAATGTTCCAGAATTACAAAATCTTAATTTCCGCAAAGCAATTTCTTTTGCAATCGACAGAGAATCAATTGTAAAAAATGTTTTAAAAGATGGTTCTATGGCTTCTTACACTCCAGTTCCAGCAGAATTTGCTTACAATCAAGATGGCGAAGATTTTATTACAAGTCAAAAAGAATTTCCTGAACTTTGTGATTCTGATTCAGTAAAAGCTCTTGAGTTCTACAATCAAGCAAAACGAGAATTAGGCAAAGATTCTTTTGAATTCGAAATGATTTTAGATGATCCAACAATTCAGCAAAATGTTGCGGCAGTTATAAAAGAACAAATCGAAAAAACACTTCCTGGATTTACACTTAATTTGCGTGTTGAACCAAAAAAGCAGCGCGTTCAAGATATGCAAGACGGAAATTTTGAAATTGCTCTTACTCGCTGGGGACCAGATTATGCAGATCCTATGACTTATCTTGGAATGTGGATTACTAACAATTCAAACAACTATGGTTTGTGGTCAAATGCAACTTATGACGCTTTAATTGCTTCTTGCGTTACTGGCGAATATGCACAAAAACCTGCAGAACGCTGGGCAACAATGAAAGAAGCGGAAAAAATTGTACTTGAAAACGCAGTTATTTTCCCACTTTATCAGCAAGCAGAAGCTTATATGATAAAATCAAATGTTTCTGGAATTGATTTCCATCCAGTTGCACTAAATCGCGTTTATAAAAATGCATCAAAATAAAATTTAATTTGGGCTGAAAAAGTATACGGTGATTGAGATTTTCGAAATTGCCGTATATAAACGAGTTTATTAAAAAACTTTCATCGTCGTGTTTAACACGAAAATCTATTTGTCTTAATAAATTTAAGTTGTCAGTTCAAGTCCGACAATGACACAAAATAGCACTTTTTTAGTCCACAATATTTTTGGTAAATATTTTGAAAAAATATATCTTAAAACGAATTTTAATTTCTATTTTTACTCTTCTGGCAATTACATTAATTTTGTTTATTCTTCTTCAATTTATGCCAGGTTCACCTTTTAACGACGAAAAATTATCCGCAGATCAAAAAGTAGCTTTATATGCAAAATACGGATTGGACAAACCAGTAATTGTTCAATTCTTTAAATATGTAACAAATATGTTTCACGGAGATTTTGGCGTAAGTTACAAAATTTCAAAAAACACTCCAATTTCAGTTTTAATTGCTCAGCGTCTTCCAATTTCTTGCAGAATCGGAATTCAAGCGGTTTTTCTTGGAGCAATAGTTGGAATGTTGCTTGGAATTCTTGCAGCTTTAAAACACAGAACTGCTTGGGACACAATCGCAACCATAATTTCAGTAATTGGCGTTTCTGTTCCAAGTTACGTTTTTGCCTTAGCATTAAGTTATCAATTTGGATTTAAATGGAAACTTTTTCCGATGCTTTTTACTACAAAATCACCAATTTATTCTTCTATTTTACCGAGCATTTCTTTAAGTATGTTCACAATGGCTTCAATCGCAAGATTTACGCGAACTGAAATGCTCGAAGCTTTAGGTTCAGAATATATGCAACTTGCCGAAAGCAAAGGACTTTACGGTTGGGCTTTAATTAGAAAACACGCACTTAGAAACACTTTAATTCCAATAATTACAGTTTTGGCGCCGCTAATTGTTGATTTAATGACAGGCTCGCTTGTTGTAGAAAAAATTTTTGCAATTCCTGGCGTTGGCTCACTTTTAGTTACTGCAATTCAATCAAATGATTATAACGTTGTAATTGCATTAAGTTTTATTTACAGTGCACTTTACATTGGAATTATGCTCGTAGTTGATATTCTTTACGGAATAATTGATCCAAGAATCAGAATTTCTGGAGAAGTAAATGAATAAAAATAAATCTCAAAAAAAACAAGTGGCAGCTAAAGCACTCGAAAACTCCGCTGAAGTTCTTCCAAATCAAATAGAAAATCTTGAAGACTTAAAAAATATAAAATTTTTGCCAAACGATTTTGAACTTAAAAGCGACAAATCACAAACACAAATCGATCAAAATTTTGCAAGCGTTTCTTATTGGAAAGAAGTTCGAATCAGATTTTTTTCAAACAAAAGTGCAGTTATTGCTTCAATCGCAATCATAATAATTGTAATTTTAGCTTTTGCTGGTCCGCATTTTAACAAATATTCATATTCAGAACAAAATCTTGAACAAAGAAATTATGCTCCGCGAATTCCTGGCTTAGAAAAACTTAAAATTTTCGACGGCGATGAGCGAATTAAAACAACTTCTGGCTACAGAAAAGTAAATCTTTACGAGCAAAATGGAGATTCAAACGTTTACTATTGGTTTGGTTCTGACGTTTTAGGTCGAGACATTTGGACAAGAACTTGGATGGGAACGCGAGTTTCACTTTACATTTCTATTGTTGCCGTTTTGATTGATATGATTATTGGATTGACGTTTGGTTTAGTTTCTGGATATTTTGGCGGAGTTGTTGATTCTGTTTTGCAAAGGTTCACCGAAATTATAAACGGAATTCCTCGCCTTGTAATTGTAACGCTTTTAATGCTGATTCTAAAACCTGGAATCGGAACAATCATTTTTGCCTTAATGATTCAAGAATGGATTGGAATGTCGCGAATTGCAAGAGCCGAAATGTTAAACTTAAAAGAGCGAGAATTTGTTTTGGCTTCAAAAACGCTCGGTGCAAAAAATATTTCAATTATAATGAGAGAAATTTTGCCTAACATAAATGGACAAGTTATTACGCAAACAATGTTTTCTATTCCAACGGCAATTTTTACTGAAGCATTTTTAAGTTTTGTTGGATTAGGAATTCCAGTTCCGCAATGTTCACTTGGATCTTTAATCAGCGATGCATTTAATAGTTTTACAACTCATCCTTATCAAATTATTCCGCCGATTTTAGTTCTCGCAATTCTGATGTTAAGTTTTAATATTTTAGCTGACGGACTTCGCGAAGCTCTCGATCCTAAATTTAAGGAAGGCTGATTTATGGATTCTACAAATGAAAAAATAAACCTTGAACAAAATAACGCGACGCTTAAGTCGGCAACGCTTAATGAGAACAATATTATTAATGAAGAAAAAACTTCCGCTGGCTCAACAACCAACTCCACTGAGTTCGCCAACCGTCACCCTGAACTTGTTTCAGGGTCTGTCAATAAAAAAATATCCGCTAAACTAAGCGACAACTCCGCTAGCACAAGTGCAAACTCCGCTAAGGAAACCGCCAAAGTCGCTGGCGCAAGTGAAAGTTCCGCAGAAGAAAAATCAATCAGCGAACAAAACAAAGCCGAAGACAAAATCTTAACTGTAAAAAATTTGTCAATTTCGTTTAAGACAACCGCAGGAATTGTAAACGCAATCCGCAACGTAAATTTTGATGTAAAACGTGGCGAAACTTTAGCAATCGTGGGCGAAAGTGGATCAGGAAAATCGGTTACAACAAAAGCTGTTATGGGAATTTTGGCAAAAAATTCGATTGTAAACTCTGGTTCAATTATTTACGATTGCCTTGAGCCAGACAATATTACTCACACAAAATATGACATTCTTTCAATGAAAACTCGCGACATCCGCAAAAATGTAAACGGAAAAAATATCGCTATGGTTTTTCAAGATCCAATGACTTCGCTTGATCCAACAATGAACATCGGAAAGCAAATTGTTGAAGGAATGATTTTGCATTATAAAACGCCAAAAGCTCAAGCGTACAAAAAAGCATTAAGACTTTTGGAAGAAGTTGGAATTACTGACGCAAAGGCTCGGCTTAAAAATTATCCGCACCAACTTTCTGGAGGAATGAGACAGCGAATCGTAATTGCCATTGCACTTGCAAATGATCCAGAACTTTTAATTTGTGATGAACCAACAACCGCCCTTGACGTTACAATTCAAGCAAAAATTCTCGATTTAATCAAAAAAATTCAAAAAAAGCGAAATTTATCTGTAATTTTTATAACGCACAATATGGGAGTTGTTGCAAAAGTTGCTGACAGAATAAATGTAATGTACGCAGGAAGAATTGTAGAAGAAGGTCTCGCTGATGAAATTTTCTACGATCCACGCCATCCTTACACTTGGGGACTTTTATCAGCAATGCCGGATTTAGAAACTAAAGGCGAGCGGCTTTACACAATTCCGGGAAGTCCGCCAAATCTTTTGCATAAAATTCAAGGCGATCCTTTTGAAGCAAGAAACGCTTATGCCTTAAATATTGATTCACGCTTAGAACCGCCAATGTTCAAAATCACGCAAACTCACAAAGCGGCCACTTGGCTTTTGCATCCAGACGCACCAAAAGTTGAACTTCCGCAAGAACTTAAAGAGCGAATCAACAGAATGAAGGAGGAAGCAAAAAAATATGAAAACTAAAAACGAAAAAAATTCCGCTGAGCAAACCGTCACGGTGGTTGAGCCTGTCGAAACCACAACTCACGCTGATAAAGAAAAATTCTCCGCTAATTCAAGCGAAACTTTCGCTGTTACTTCAGAGAATTCCGCTGGAACAAGTGCCAGTTTTTCTAGCACAAGCGACAGTTTCTCAAACGCAACTGAAACTTTCGCTACTAAAACTAAAACTTTCGTTGATACAAGCGAAACTTCCGCGACAAATTCAAACTCAGCGAAAACTCCGCTCTTAAAAGTTGAAAACTTGTGTCAATATTTTAAAGTTTCTTCAAATTACACAGTTAAAGCTGTTGATGATGTTTCTTTTGAAATTTACGCAGGCGAAACTTACGGACTTGTTGGGGAAAGTGGCTCAGGAAAATCAACAATCGGACGAGATGTAATCAGATTATATAATCCAACTCGTGGAAAAATAAATTTTGAAGGTTACGACATTTCAGGAAAACTCAAAAAAAGCACAAATCGCTTCTTGCGAACAAATATGCAAATGATTTTTCAAGATCCAATGGCTTGCTTAAATCCGCGAAAAAAAGTTGGCGAAATTATTGGCGAAGGTTTGGACATTCATCATCTTTACAAAACCAGACAAGAACGCGAAGAAAAAATCCAGCGAATCTTAAAAAAAGTTGGACTTGCACCAGAACACATAGAACGTTATCCACACCAATTTTCTGGCGGTCAGCGGCAAAGAGTTGGTATTGCTCGTGCTTTAATTATGAATCCAAAACTTGTAATTGCAGACGAATGTATTTCAGCGCTCGACGTTTCTATTCAAGCGCAAGTTGTAAATATGATGAAAGACATTCAAGAAGAAACTGGCTGTGCGTATTTGTTCATTGCCCACGACTTAAGTATGGTAAAATATATTTCAGACAGAATCGGCGTTTTGCATTTAGGACATTTGCTAGAAACCGGCACAACAGACGAAATTTTTAGCCGCCCAATTCATCCTTACACAAAAAGTTTGCTTTCTGCCATTCCACGCCCAAATCCAATCGTAGAAAAAAATCGCCAAATCGAAACTTACAATTATTTTACAAGCGGAATCGACTACTCAAAAGGAAAAATGCAGCTTGTAAGCGGAAATCATTTTGTAAAAGCCACCGACGAAGAGTTTGCAAAGTGGACTTCATAATTTTCTGATTTTTTTTGGAGCGAATTTTTTTTTACTCAGCGGACATTTTTTCTATGCTAAGAAGTCGCCCCAAACAAAACCGCCCTTCCGTACTTCGCTATTCGCTCATCTTGCACAAAAAATACAAACAGACGCTTAATTATAAAAATCTGTCATTGTCGGACTTAATCCGACAATCTTTATAAAAAGACTTTATATTTGTGCAAGACTAAAGGTACTACACGGCGGGCTAAGTCCTCTGTGTGTGGCGAGCGACTTTGTCGCTCGCCACAGTTACTTAAAAAATCTATGCTAAAAAAAAATCGTCGCTTAACAAAATAAAACAAATCTTGAATTTTATAAAAATAATGTAATAATTTAAAAAACTGTTATTGCTAAGCACAACCAAACAATCTTTACAAAACGAACAAAAATCGGAGAAACTTATGAAAAAAAATTTATTTTTGTCATTTCTAGTTTTTACTTTGTGTTTTACTTCAGCAAACTTTGCGTTTTCTCAAGAAATCACACAAGAAAACGAAAACTCAAATCTTGAAACTCAAACTTTGCAAAGCGAAACCAATTCTCAAATCAATCAAACAAATCAAAATCTTCAAGAAACAAAATCAGAAAATTCAATCACTTTTGAAAATGCAGAACAAGCAATAAAAAAAGGCGGATTTTTCTTAAAAAAAGAAAATGTTTTGCCCTACTCTTCACTTTTGTCGCAAGAAGAAAAAAATTCACTTTACGCAAAATATAATCAAAGTTCCTTAAAACTTGGACTTTTAAACGGACTTGTTGGTTTTGGTTTAGGTTCATTTTTGGAAAAAAATTGGATTTCTGGCGCAAGTTTTTTAATTTTAGACGGACTTTCTGTTGCTTGTATTTCGACTGGCCTTATTGGATTTTTAAATTTATCAAACAAAGCTGTAAATTCTGGTAACGACGCAGCCGGTGAAATAATAGGAGGAATTGTTTTTTATCCAATGATAATTGCTGTAGGAACGATTTCTTTGGCGGTAAGCCGAGCGATTGGAGTTGGAGCGGGAATTGCAATTAGCAAATCTTACAACAAAAAACTTCAAGAATCTTTAGGACTTCAAAACGTAGAACTTTCATTTGTTCCGATTACAAATCCACAAAATTACGACAACGGATTTGCCTTAAGATTAAAACTTTAAAACAATTAAATAAAAAACTGCGGTAGTTGAGGTTTGGTTGCTGAGCAAAGTCGAAGCACTCAAAGCCACCAAAATCAAACTTTCACAACCATTTACTTTTAAAATATTTTTCAGAAATTTTGTGACTTATAATTATCAAACAAATTACATCTAAAATCGCAATTAACGCTGAAATAAACAAAATTAAAATTTCATCAAAAAAAAGAGAGAGAATTCCTAAAATAAAAAACGGAATTGAAGAAAAGCACCACATTTTTGCGTTAGAAACATTATACTTTTTTACATCGTTTAGCATTTCATTTGAAACTTCATCATCTTCAAAAAAATGATAAGGACTTTTTTTTAAGATCGATCTTATTCCAAGAACAATCATAAAACTTCCAATCAGAAATAAAACAAATGCAGAAAGTAAACTTTTTATCATAAAAATAAAACCTTATCTTTTTTAAATTTTGTTATATTTAAATTATAAATCCTATTTGCACAAAAAACCAAGTTAAAAATAACAAAATATATAAAACTTTTTTTGTAAAAACGTGATTAAAAATCAGCGAAAATCCGCAAACTCAAAGGGAAAACAAATCTTTATAAAAATCAAGAATTTTCGTAAACTGATTTTATGAAAAATTTATCTGACACAAGCAAAGGAATAATTTTAATTATAATTTCAGCATTCTTTTTTGCACTTATGGCAAGTTTTGTGCGACTTGCAGGAGACATTTTTTTTATACAAAAAGCATTTTTTAGAAACGCTGTTTCATTTTTAATTGCTTTGTTCGGAATTTTAATCGACATAAAAAAGAACGGAAAATCAGCAATCCAAATTCCAAAAGGTGCACTTTTATTTTTAATTTTGCGTTCAATTATGGGAACCGTCGGAGTTTTTGGAAATTTTTACGCGGTTGACAAATTAGTTTTATCTGATGCAGCAATTTTAAATAAAATGTCGCCGTTTTTTTCAATTTTATTCAGTTACTTTTTAATGAAAGAAAAAATAAAACCAGTTCCGCTAGTTGCAATAATTGTTGCGTTTTTAGGTTCACTTTTAGTTATAAAACCAAGTTTTAACTTTTCGCAGATGATTCCAACTTTAGCCGGATTTTTAAGCGGAGTTGGAGCAGGATTTGCTTACGCTTGCGTTAGAAAACTGGGAACGCTTTCTTGCAAAGGAAATATTGTTGTTCTTTTCTTTTCGACTTTTTCAATGTTAGTTTCAGTTCCTTATATGATTTTTAATTACAATCCAATGACTTTTTCACAATGGATTTTTTTGATTTTAGCTGGAATTAGTGCAGCCGGCGGACAATTTTCTATAACTGCCGCTTATTATCACGCAAGTGCAAGTAAAATTTCAATTTATGATTATTCGCAAATTATATTTTCTACACTTTTAGGATTTTTATTTTTTGGAATGATTCCTGATTTTTGGAGCATAATCGGTTACGTAATTATAATTTCAATGGCTTTATTAAATTTTATTTACAACACAAAAATTTTACCAAAACTTGAACAAAAAAATAAAAACGATGATTGATATTTGTGCCATATTCATGTTTAACACGGACATCTATTTTTTTTGATAACTTTGTTATTAACCGATTCCGATGATTCGAAAACCTTACCAACCACAAGTTCAAAATTCCAAAACCTAATCTTCAAAAACAAAACTGCCGTTTAAGTTTTCGTCAACTGTAAGAAGAATTTTTCTAGTTTCAAATTTCTCTCCACCTTCCCACATCTGACCATATTCAAGCAAAATTTCAGTTTTTCCAGGTTTTAAGCATTTAAAAACTAAAGTTTGAATTCCGCCAACGCCCACAAAACCTTCTGGAGCGTCATCTTGAACATAAGATTCAGAATCAAAAATCACAATACTTTCATCTTCAATTTTGCTCACCCAAGAAGCGCCAGTTGTAGGATTTGATTCAAGTTCAATTTTTACAATATTTTGTTTAGTTTTATTTTGACTTTTTTCATTTTGGATTTGTTCGCTAGGATTTTTAATTTTATTTTCGATTTTAGAAGTTTCGCAAGACGCAAAACCTAAAAGTGCCAAAGTTGCCGCAGTAAATAACAAAGTTTCTTTCATATTCCCTCACATAAGAAATTAAAAAGTCACAATTTTTCAAGCAAGTTTTATTTAATTTCTTCAAAAATCATTTTGTTGTTTTAAAATATAACATTAAGTAAGGGGAAAAATTACAATTCTAAGAAAACCCAAATATTAAAGTTCTGTTTTATTTTTTGGAGCGAATTTTTCTTAACACAGCGAGTATTTTCTGTACTAAAAATCCATCTCAAACAAAACCGCCCTTTCGCACTTCCGTTTTCACTCCATTCTCT